>NZ_JBHVCT010000021.1:0-80574 GCF_042803195.1 Streptomyces sp. NPDC057428 | reverse complement strand
CACGGGCCCAGGAAAGCTTCACAACTCACCTAACCCGTGCGGTCCTTCTCATGTCACGGCCCGACCGGGACGATCACTAATTCCCCCAAGGTCGTTACCACGCCTCCGACCCCCACTTGCTGGAGTGGGTGCATGTCGCCGAGACCCACAGTTTCCTCGAGGCGCACCAGAGGTTCGGAGCGCGTCCCCTCACCGAGGAGGAATGTTCCCGGTACGTCGCGGAGATGGCGCGCATCGCCGAGGCACTGGGGGTCGTGTCCCCGCCTCGATCGGCCCAGGCTCTCCACACACGCCTGGAGGAGTACCGAGCGGAACTGCGATGTACACCGCAGGCGCGGGAGACCACTCGGTATCTGTTGCTGAGGCCACCGATCCCTGTCCTCGCCCTGCCGTTCTACGGAGCTCTGGCGGCCAACGCCGTCGCCCTGCTGCCCCGCTGGGCGACCAGTGAACTGAGCCTTCCGCGCTGGGGGCCGGGGGAGCGGTGGGTGCTGAAACCGGCCGGGCGAGCGGCTACGGGCCTGATCGGATGGGCCATGCGGGGGCCCGAGGCCGGGACACGGCCCTGAGCGCCCCGCGCACCTCCCCGGTCAGACGGCGTCGTCGTCGACGGGGAGCAGGAAGAGTTCGTCCTCGTAGCACCAGGCCCAGGCGTCACCTGGACGCAGGGAACGGGCCAGAGGATGGCCGCTTGTCCCGGCATGGCTGAAGGCGTGCTGACCGGGCGAACTGTCGCAGCACCCGATGTGCCCGCAGGTGAGGCACCGCAGCAGGCTCACGAACCGGGCGCCCGCGAGGCAGTCGTCGCAGGCCAAGGTGGTTTCCCGCTCGGGCGGGCGCGTGTCCGCGTCCGCGTGGGAACAGTGTCTGCGGCCCAGTGCGCCTGCGTCCGGAGCGACCTTCCATGCGGCCATCGGCCGCCTCCTCTTCGTTGCCGCGGCGCCGGTGACCGGTACCGGTCACCGCGGGCATGCTGTCCGGCTGCTCGGATCGAACGTCCGGCCGGACCGTCGGGTCCACCGTTCGAGGGGGCCCGTAGCGGTCGACAGGCGTGTCAGCGTAGTCGGACGGGCGGGCGTGCGCAGTGTAGGACGAAGTCCCCGCCCCTCCGTGGGGCGACCCCCACACGTCTGGAGACAACATGTTCAAGCTGGGAAGCGCGGCGGTCCTGACCGTGGCCGCTGGTGCCTTGGTTCTGGCAGGGCCGGGCACGGCCAGCGCCGATGCCGGTGCGCAGGGCGTCGCGTACGGTTCGCCGGGCGTGCTGTCCGGCAACGTCGTGCAGCTGCCCATCCACATCCCCGTCAACGCATGCGGCAACTCGCTGAACGTCATCGGTCTGCTCAACCCGAGCGCCGGCAACACCTGCGTCAACGGCGACTTCGGCGGCGAGCGCTTCAGTGACCACAGCGATGGCAAGGGTGAGCACCACAGCGATGGCAAGGGTGAGCACCACAGCGATGGCAAGGGTGAGCACCACGGCCACTCCGAAGGCCACGGCGAGTAGCACTTCCTGAGCTGCCCGCACCTGGCCGGCTGAAGCGATCGGGGTGCTTCAGCCGGCCAGGCCCCCTCATCACGCCCGGCAACATCGGGACCGTGTCCCCGCCGCCTGCGAGCTGCCCCCCGGCACCCTGCCGACGGCGCACCCGCCCCGCGCGGACGTTCATCCCCCGGCACGGCCTTCGTCCACGCCGTCCGTACGGGCGGCGTCGAGCTCGGCGGCACCCTTCGCCCAGCGTTCGCGCCGCTCCGACGGGGACTGGTCCCACCACGGGGTGCCGCGCTCGCCGAGCGCCACCGCCGCCGTGTGCACCCTGCTACGGGCCAGTCCCTCCGCTGCCTCATCCTCGTTCCTGCGAGCCGCGCCCACCGCACGCCGCGCCGCCGCGAGGTGACGGCGCAGGTCGGCCGCGATGTGCTCGGGGATCTCCAGATCCGTGGCCCGCCATCGCCGCCCGTTCACCACGATGTACCGGCCGTCGGGCGTACGTTCGGGCTGCGCCGGGGATTGCATCCGGCTCATGCTGCCCCGTACCGGGCGAAGACGCCGTGCGGACACGCGGACGGGCCGCAGGACCGGGCCGGTCACGCTCCGGTCCACGCGGCCCATGGACGGCCGGCGCCGAAGGATCAGTAACGCCGCGGCCGGGGATGAGCGTCCCGTGACGTTCGACCCATGGTTCGGCGTCGCCGTCGGCTCCGGGGTGGATAGGGTGATCGCTTCGCTTCCCGTCAACGGGTGCGGGCGGCGGGGAGAGATGGCAGGCGTGCGGGTGACCATGACGAGCGTCGCGGCGTGGACCGGGCGCGTGAACGAGGACTTCGTCGGCGTCCTGCCGGGCGCGGCCGTGCTGGTCGACGGCGCCGGAATCCCGGGCACCGAAGCGATCTGCCGTCACGGCGTGGCCTGGTACGCGGGGCGTCTGGGAGGCAGTCTCCTCGGTCTGCTGCCGTTCGCCCCGGAGCGGAGCCTCACCGCGCTTCTCGCGGAGGCCATCGGACAGGTGACGGACGCACACCGGGACACCTGCGACGTCGCCGACCCCATCAGCCCCTCGGCGGCCGTGGCCGTCATGCGCCTGTCCGGCGGCTACCTCGACCACCTGGTGCTGGGCGACTCGCTCGTCGTACTCGACGTGCTGGACGGCACGCCGGTCGTGGTGTCGGACCCTCGGGAGACGGACGTCAGCCGCCCCTACCGGACCGTGCTCGAGGCCCTCCCGGCGGGCGGCGACGAGTACCGCCGGCTGCTCAGCGACATGCGCGCCAACCGGAACCGGCCCGGTGGATTCTGGGTGGCCAAGGACGACCCCCGGGCGGCGGACGAGGCGATCACGGGGAGCCGTCCGGTCTCCGAAGTCACCGGCGTCGCCCTGCTCAGCAACGGCGCGGGCCGGATCGTGGATCCGTTCCGGCTCGCCGACTGGCCGGAGGTCATGGTCACACTGGCGGCAGTGGGCCCCGTCGGCCTTGTCGAGCGGGTCCGGCGGGCTGAGGCACACCGTGCGGTGACGGCGGACGACGCGACGATCGCGTACTGCAGCGGCCTCGACGAGGACCGACCGCCTTCGGTGTGACGGGTCCGTCGCTCACCGCCCCGGTCGCATGGCGTCCCCGACCGGAGGAGCATCCCCGACGGCCGGTTTCCGGGGCGCACGGCCGACGGCGCACGGCGCACGGGGGACGTGGTGCTCAGTCCTCGGTGAGCATGCCCTCGCGGAGCTTCGCGACGATACGGCTGAGCAGGCGGGAGACGTGCATCTGGGAGAGCCCCAGGTGCTCGCCGATCTGGGCCTGTGTCATCTCCTGGCCGAAGCGCATACCGACGATCGCGCGCTCGCGGTCGTCCAGGGACTCCAGCAGCGGTGCGAGGCTCTGCAGGTTGTCGACCAGTTCCATGCCGGGGTCGCAGTCACCGGTGAGGTCGCTCTGCGTGCGGCCCGCCGCTCCGGGCCCCTCGTTCTCGGTGCCGTCGACGGGCAGGTCGAGCGATCCCGCGGTGTAGCCGTTCGAGGCGACGAGACCCTCGATGACCTCCTCCTCGCTGAGGGCGAGGTGCGCGGCCAGTTCGCCGACCGTGGCGTCCCGGTCGAGAACGGTGGCGAGTTGCTCCTTGGTCTTGGCCAAGGTGACGCGCAGTTCCTGCAGGCGCCTGGGGACGTGCACCGACCAGGTGGTGTCGCGGAAGAAGCGCTTGATCTCACCAACGATGTGGGGAATGGCGAACGAGGTGAACTCGACTTCGCGAGCGAGTTCGAACCGGTCGATGGCCTTGATCAGACCGATGGTCCCGACCTGGAGGATGTCCTCCATCTGACCGTCGCCGCGGTTGCGGTAGCGGCCGGCGGCGAACCGGACCAGCGAGAGGTTCATCTCGATCAGGGTGTTGCGGGCGTACTGGTACTCGGCCGTGCCCTCGTCGAGGGCCTGCAGCCGGTCGAAGAACAGCTTGTTCAACGCACGGGCGTCCTTCGGGGCGACCTTCTGCGGATCAGGGATCTCCGGGAGGGCCGTCGCTGCACCGCTCTTCGCCGTCTTTGCCTGTACGGATGTCGACATGATGGTCGTACTCCTTCGGCTGACAGCGTCTGCGAATCCGCACGCGCTACAGTCGCCTACCCGGGTCCGTGCGGCTCACACCACGAGGGGTCACAAAAGCCCCCAGCACGCCGCTTTCTGACGCTGCGAAGTATCGGATGCGGTCCGCCCGGGATCAGTCGGCCGCCACTTCGCCCCGGCTCCAGCCCGCCCGTACGGCTCGCGGCGAGGCGCCGAGTTCGCGACGGCATACCTTGTTGAAGGCCTGGAGGTCAGGGATGCCCACCGAAGCGGCGACCGCGGGAATGGAGAGGGTGGACTCCCGGAGCAGATGCCCTGCTCGTTCCAGCCGACGGCGTCTGAGGTAGGCGACGACCGTGTCGCCCCGTTCGGCCCTGAACAGCCTGCTCAGATGGTTGTGCGAAACACCGGCGGCCCTGGCGATCTCCGGCACGGTCAACGGCTGGGCCAGACGCGTCTCCATGTAGGCGACCGCGCTGGTGACCGCGGGATGGGGGACCACCTGCGGCACGGCCGGTGGCAGCCGGACCACCCGCCACAGCGCCGTCCAGATCTCGGCCGAGGCCTGAGCCGGCTCGACCGGCGCCGCCGCGACGGCGCGGCGCATAAGCTCCGACAGCGCGGTGGCCTGAGCACCCGCGTCCTGCATCACCGGCACCTGCCTGGGTTCGCCGGTCGCGGAGAGCGACAGGTGCGCGAAGAGGTGCTCCGACCGCCCGCGATAACGGAACTCCACCGAGGTGTCCGGCGGTACGAGGCTCACGTGGCCCGGCCTGATGGGGTGGACCTCGCCGTCCACGGTCAACTGGCCCGCGTACCCGTACAGGTGGAGCTGCCACAGGCCGGGCAGCCGGAACACGTCGCGCGCGCCGGCCGTCCCGTGCACGCCGACCCCTACGGCGGCGACCTCGGGCGGTTCGTCCAGGCGGATCGACAGCACGGTGAGAATTTACCAGCAGTGGTGACAGGGACCCACTCGTCCGACCCGCCCCGGATCCTAGCGTGAGCGGCGGGGCGGAACGGGCGGACGCACGACGTCCGTCGGCGCCGGGCGGAGGGGGAGTACGCGATGGCCATGCAGAAGTGGTTCGGCGAAGCCAAGTTGGGGATCTTCGTGCACTGGGGGATCTACGCCGTGGACGGAGTGGCGGAGTCGTGGTCCTTCTACGACGGAACAGTCACCTACGAGCAGTACATGAACCAGTTGCACGGATTCACGGCCTCGCGGTACGACCCGCACGCGTGGGCCGAACTGTTCGCCCGCGCCGGCGCCGGATACGCGGTGCTCACGGCCAAACACCACGACGGGGTGGCGCTCTTCGACACCCGTCACTCGGACCTCTCGGTGGTACGGCGCACGCCCGCGGGCCGCGACCTGGTCGCCGGGTACACGGAGGCGCTCCGGGAACGCGGGCTCAAGGTGGGCCTCTACTTCTCCCACTCCGACTGGTCCCACCCCGACTACGCCACGGTCCGGCACCCCGCGCCGCGGGAGGTGCCCGTCAACGACTCCCGCTTCAGTACGCCACCGGAGGGCGAGGAGGACCAGGCGCGCTGGCACCGGTACCTCGGCTTCCGTGCGGCCCAGGTCCGCGAGGTCGCCGAACTCTTCCGGCCCGACCTGCTCTGGTTCGACGGTGAGTGGGAGCGCACCGAGCAGCAGTGGCACATGGACACCCTGGCGCGGGACGTCGTCTCCCTGCTGCCGCAGACCGTCCTGAACGCCCGCCTGACCGGCCACGGCGACTACGCGACACCGGAACAGGGCCTGTCCGTCGAGGCCCCGGACGGCCCGTGGGAACTGTGCCTTACGGTCAACGACTCCTGGGGCCACCAGCACGCGGACGACAACCACAAATCGGTCGGCCAACTGGTCCGCTACTTCGCGGAGACGATCGGGATGGGAGGAAATCTGTTGCTGGCCGTGGGGCCCGAGGAGGACGGCACGATCCCACCGGCGCAGGCCGACCGGCTGCTCGGGCTCGGGACGTGGATCAACCGGCATGCCGAGGCGGTCCACGGGGTGGTGGCGGGCCTGCCGCCGGGCCACCACTACGGCCCGAGCACACTTTCCGCCGACGGCCGGACGCTGTACCTGGTCTGCTTCGGCACTCCGCACGAGACCGTTTCGGTCCGCGGCCTGAGTACGCCGGTGAAGCGCGTGACCGTGCTGGGTACCGGTGATGTGCTCGCGCACCGGGTGACGGGAGGACTCGGCCACGTGCCCGGAGTGCTCTGGATCGACGCGCCCACAGCCGGCCAGGTGGACCCGCACGCGACCGTCCTGGCGCTCGAGCTCGAGGGGGACCTCGACGTGTACCGGGGCAGGGGCCGGGCGTAGGCCGTCGCCAGGACCGGGTGAGGGCGCGTCGCGGCCTTCGGAGCCTTCCGCGCCTTACCTCGAGGCGCCACCAAGAACTGAACAGCCCTCATCGCCGCAACCGCAGGAAAGTGTCCCCATGAAGATCGTCGACGCGCAGGTCCTGGTCACGAACCCCGGCCGCAACTTCGTCACCCTCAAGCTGACGACCGACGAGGGTCTCACGGGCCTCGGCGACGCCACGCTGAACGGCCGGGAACTGGCGGTGGTCAGCTACCTCCAGGACCACATCGTGCCCCTCCTTACGGGCCTCGACCCGCACCGCACCGAGGACACTTGGCAGTCTCTCTACCGAGGCGCCTACTGGCGGCGCGGGCCGGTGACCATGGCGGCGATCGCCGCGGTCGACGTCGCGCTCTGGGACATCAAGGCGAAGGCCGCGGGACTCCCGCTCTACCAGTTGCTCGGGGGTGCCAGTCGTGACCGCGTAGGCACGTACGGGCATGCCAACGGCCGTGACGTCCCGGAACTCCTGGACTCGGTGCGGGCCCGCATCGCCGAGGGCTACCCCGCCGTCCGCATCCAGTCCGGCATCCCCGGGCTGAAGGCGGTCTACGGCGTGGCGAGCACGGACGACGACGGCTCACCTGTGCTCCATCAGCAGGCCAGGCCGCTGGTGGAGGACTGGGACACCGAGGCCTACCTCCGCCACACGCCGACCGTGTTCGAAGCGGTACGCGCCGAGTTCGGCCCCGAACTGCACCTCCTGCACGACGCACACCACCGGCTCACCCCCCTTCAGGCCGCCCGCCTCGGCAAGGACCTGGAGCCGTACCGCCTCTTCTGGCTGGAGGACTGCACACCCGCCGAGAACCAGGAGGCGCTGCGCATCGTCCGCCGGCACACCACCACGCCGCTGGCCATCGGTGAGGTCTTCAACACGGTGTACGACTACCAGGGCCTCATCACCGAGCAGCTGATCGACTACGTCCGGTCCGCCGTCACACACTTCGGCGGCGTCAGCCCGCTCCGCAAACTCTTCGACTTCGCCGCGCAGTACCAGATCAAGAGCGCGATCCACGGGCCGGCGGACATCTCGCCGGTGGGTATGGCCGCCGCGGTGCATCTCGACCTGGCCGTGCACAACTTCGGTATCCAGGAGTACTCGGGTCACACCCCGCTCACCGAGGAGGTGTTCCGCCACGCGTACACCTTCACGAACGGTTACCTCCACCCGGGAGAGGCGCCCGGGATCGGCGTGGAACTCGACGAGGAGCTCGCGGCGGCGCACCCCTACGAATCCGCCTACCTCCCGGTCAACCGGCTGCAGGACGGGACGGTCCACGACTGGTGAGCCGCCCGGACGGAGAGCGGGCCGGCCAGGAGCCACGGACGGGGGGCAGGGCCTGGGACCCCACGCGCCGAGTTCCGCAGGGGGCCGGTCCCGGGGCGGATCGCCTTCGACCAGGGCACGGCGGCCCTGAGGGCTGCCGCCCCGCCGCTCCCGCGGCCAGCTGTGGGGCGAGCACCGCCGTTTACGCAAGAATGTGAAAGGACTTGCATAGATCCTTGACGGTTGAGGACGCGGGGCGGCAGGCTCCGACATGCTCCCCACCCGGCAGGCCGACGCGAGCGAGGCCGCAGCCCGATAACCGAGAGGCGCAGCCACCTTCATGAGCAAGCGGACGGATGTTCTCGTACTGGGTGGGGCAGGGGTGGACACCGTCGTCCACGTGCCCGGGCTCCCTCTTCCCTTCGCGGACAGCCACATGATCCGGCCCGGCATCGTGACCCGCGCGGGGCAGAGCGGTGACTTCGTCGCACTCGGGATCCAAGCCCTCGGCCTTCGTGCGCACCATCTCGACATGATCGGTGACGATCACGAAGGCGACCTGGTCCGCGCACTCCACCGCGACCGGGGAATCCCTCTCACCGAGGTCCCGCAGCCGTGCGGCACGAAGCGCGCGGTCAATCTCGTCGGGCCGGACCGAAGGCGGATCTCCCTCTACGACGCCACACGCTCGCGGGACTCGGACCGGTTCGACGAGGCCACGATCCGGTCCCTGGCGGCCGACGCCCGCCACGCACACGTCGTCATCACGCACCCGTGCGCGTCCGCTCTTCCCGTTCTCCGTGAGGCCGGAGTGAGCGTCTCCACCGATCTGCACGACTGGGACGGCGTCGACCCGTACCACGAGACCTTCGCACTCGACGCGGACCTCGTGTTCCTGTCCACCGCCGCGCTCACCGACCCGGCGCGGACCATGCGCGACATCGCCGCACGCGGAAGGGCCCGGACCGTCGTCGCCACGGCAGGTGCCGACGGTGCGTACCTGCTTCACGACGGCGAGCTGACACATCTGCCCGTCGCGATTCCGCCCGCGCCTGTGGTGGACTCCAACGGAGCCGGCGACGCCTTCGCCTCGGCCTTCCTGTTCGGCCCGTTGACCGGCGAACACCCCTGGCGCTGCGCGGTGTACGGGACGGTGGCGGGTGCCTGTGCCTGCACCGTGCCGTCGAGGCGCACCGATGCCATCGGGCGCGAGGAACTTCTGGCCCGGGTCGCGACGGCGGAGAGCGGGCACAGGGGCAACCAAGGGACATGCGTGCGTTCTCCCGAGCCCCTCTGAGTGCCGCACCGGCCGACTCGGGGCTCTGCGGGCACTGTGCTCGCGGGTGGAGCGGTCGGCTCGGGATTCCGTCCGTACCTTGCGGCCGAAGGCCACCGACCTGCCGTCGCATCGAAAACCCCGTCCTGACATCGGTCCGGTACGCCGTCATCGAGGTGCACAACTGGCGGCCCGGTGGGCGGCCGTCATGAATCAGGGTGTCCGTGCCGCGAGTACCGAAGTCTCTGGGATCGCTCAGCGCCCTTGTCGCAACCTGGCCCGCGCATGAGTGCGTCGCGCAGCAGACGCGGTTCACGCGGCGGGACCTCTCCTCACGGCAACGAGCGTGTGAGCCACACCACTTCACCGCTGTCGTCCGTGGAAACGTGATCCCGCTCGAACCCGAGCTTCTCGAGGACGCGCAACGACGGTGTGTTCCATGCTCCGACGGTCGACCAGAGCCGCTTCCGGCCGGTTGCGACAGCGGCACCGAGTACCGCGCCGGCCGCCTCGGTGGCGTAGCCACGACCATGCGCGTGCTGGAACAACTCGTACGCGATCTCGGGCTCCTCCACGGTGGAGCGGCCGGTGATCAGTCCGCAGTAGCCGATGAAGTCGCCCTCGGCGCGGCGATGGACGGGCAGCAGGGCGATCCCTGTCGCCGCCGTTTCCGTGAGCAGCTTCGCGATCGCGCTCCGGATGTGGTCGACCTTCGGCGTCCCCTTGCCGCGTTCGGAGAGGAGGGCGCAGAACTCGGCAGCGTCCGACTCGGCCCACGGCCGCAGTATCAAGCGCTCGGTCTCGAGGTGGAACGACATCGTCTTGTACGTAGCCATGGACCCACCCTGCCCCAAGGGATCACCGGGCACCAAGGCCGTGAAAGTCTCAGGAGCGGTTTCCGGAGCGGGCACAGATCCTTCTCCGGCGTTCCCGACCCTGGAGTGTGCGTGACCGTCCGTGCCCTGTACCCCTTCCTCAGCCGTCGGCGCGCGGTCGCCCGCGTGGTGACAGGCCTCGCCTGCGCCCTCGGCGTGGTCGCGGCGGCCGCTTGCGCCGCGACGGACGAGCCGCCCCGTGGCACCGCGTCCGAGCATCGCGCGGAGCCGGCCGCTGTGCTGCGGCCGACGCCGGGTATGGGCTTCGACTATCAGATCGGCGGGGGCTATGCGCCGCCCTCCGGGGTGGAGGCGGTGTCCCGTGACCGTGAGGACGAGCCCGCCGACGGCCTCTACAACGTCTGCTACGTCAACGCATTCCAGACCCAGCCCGGCGCACTGAAGTGGTGGGAGGAAACCGAGCCCGACCTGCTCCTGCGTGACGGTGAGGGTGAACCTGTGATCGACGAGGGCTGGGACGAGGTGCTCCTCGACACCTCGACGGCGGCCGGGCGGACCAGGCTCGCGGAGATCGTCGGTGAATGGATCGACGGGTGTGCGGAGAGCGGGTTCCAGGCCGTGGAGCCCGACAACCTCGACTCGTACGAGCGTTCACAGGGGAGACTGACGCAGGCTCACAACGCCGCGTTCGCGGCCATGCTGGCGGAGCGGGCACACGACGCAGGCCTCGCGATCGGGCAGAAGAACACGACGGACCTCCTTCCGCGGCACACCACGATCGGATTCGACTTCGCGGTGACGGAGGAATGCGCGCAGTTCGACGAATGCGACGCGTATGCCGAGGCTTACGACGGCCGTGTCTTCGGGATCGAGTACGAGGGAGAGGGCGATGTCGGCTTCGCGGAGAGCTGCTCGACCTGGGGAGACCGAATCTCTCTGGTGCTCCGCGACCTCGACGTGCTGCCGGCGGGCGAGGAGGGGCACGTCTACCGTGCCTGCTGAGCGTGCCTCACGCCGGTCCATCGCCCATACCCCGGTCCGGACCGGACCGGGAATCCCACCGAGCCTGCGGCGTTGACACAGGTGTGAGCACTCTCCTCGAATCGACCCGCATCTCCGTCCTCGACCGCTCGCGCACCCGCGAGGGTTACGACGGCCCTCAGGCGCTGCGCGACACGGTCGCACTGGCCAGAACGGCGGAGGCGCTCGGCTACCACCGGTTCTGGGTCTCCGAGCACCACAGTGTGCCCGGAGTGGCCGGCTCGGCACCGACGGTGCTCGCCGCCGCGGTTGCCGCAGCCACCGCCTCGATCAGGGTGGGAACCGGCGGTGTCATGCTCCCGAACCACCAGCCGCTCGTCGTCGCCGAGCAGTTCGGGGTACTCGCCTCGCTCTTTCCCGGCCGGATCGACATGGGGCTGGGGCGCTCCGTCGGATTCACCGACGGGATCCGCCGGGCTCTGGGGCGGGACAAGGAGGACGCCCGGGCCTTCGGCGGACAGCTCGCCGAACTGCTGGGGTGGATGGACGGAACCCAGCGGATCCACCCCCAGGTCCACGCCCACCCCGCGGCGGGGCTGCGCGTCCCCCCGTACGTCCTGGCGATCGGCGAGGGTGCCGAAATCGCCGCTGCGGCCGGGCTGCCCCTGGTCGTGGGCGATCTCAGACGCCGCGACAGACTGATGCAGGCGATCGAGGGCTACCGCAGCGGGTTTCGCCCCTCGGCCTGGTCCCCGGAGCCGCACGTGATCGTCTCGGGCACCGTCGCCGTCGCCGGGACGCATGAGGAGGCGCGGCGGCTGCTGGTGCCGGAGGCGTGGTCCATGGCTCTCGCGCGGACCCGAGGCGCGTTCCCCCCGTTGTCGCCTGCCGAGCGGATCGAAGGGCTGGCCATGACGGAGAAGGAGCGCGGGCTGTTCGAAGATGGCCTGCGCGGTCACCTGGCGGGCACGGAGGAGACGGTGGCGGCCGACCTGGAACTCGTCATCAAGGAGACGGGCGCCGACGAACTGCTGGTCACCACGAGCACGTACGACCGCGAAGCACTGGTGGACTCGATGCGCCGGCTGGCACGGATCGCGGGTCTCGGGGCCCGGGGGGTGCGATAGCCCGGGCCGCACGCTTTGGGCCCCTGCGGCACGGTGGGTCGCCGGGCGTAACCCCGTTCTCACTGGCTGCTGGGGTGGCCGAACAAGAGGTCATACCCCGGGGGGAGTTGGAGCAGGAGGCGCTCCAGCAGTTCATCGCCCGCAGCGTCCGCCGCCACGCTGAGCACAGCGCTCGTGTCCCATGCGGCGGTCCGCTCGGTGGCCCCTTCGATCCAGGCGGCGACCGCGCGCACGAACCGCTCGGGACTGAGGGGTTCCGCGGCCTGCAACGGGTTCAGAAGGATGAGCGCGAAGGTCTCCGGCAGCCTCGCTGCCAGCTCGTTGCGCTCCTCGCCGACGATGTGCGCCCCCAGTAGTGCCAGCACCACACGTGATGCCCGCTCCGCCTGCTGAGCCGACGGGTACGCCCCGCGATCCTGGACGGCTTTCAGGAACGCCTGCCATCTCATGTACGTCACCAAGCCCCCTTCGTGGAGCGCGGGCGGAGAGCGGGGCGGGGGAGGGGAAGCCCGTGCCCCACCCTCCGCGTATCCATCGCATCTCACTTAGGTAGTAGCACGGTGTGCGGCCGTCGGCAACCGGGGTGCCTTGTCGACTCCGCGGCGACGGGACGGCACGACGTCCTACTCGATGGGGTAGATGTCTCCACTGGCCATGTCGCTGATCTGCTCGCTCTGGGATTCGAGACGGCGCGCCTCCTCGTGCAGTCGCTGACGCTCCCCGGCCTCCGTGGCCTGCTCGGCAGCGTGCTCGAGTTCCTCGGCCTTGTCGTGCATCTGCTGTGCACGGCCCCGAAGGTCGTCTGCTTCGCTCATGATCACTCCCTGGCGGTGTGCGGGGCGGACCCCTCCACCGAACCAGGCACCTGGGGGTGCGCGCATCTCAGCAGGACTGCCGGAAACGCGGAGTGACCGTGGCGCGGGCGCTCTACTCGAAGCGGGAGAGGTCGCCGGCCCCTCGGCGCACGATCTCCAGCTCGCCGGAGGAGAAGTCGATGACAGTGGTGGGCTCGGTTCCGCAGTCTCCGGAGTCGAGCACGACGTCCACGACGTGGTCGAGGCGCTCTTTGATCTCCCAGCCCTGCGTCAGCGGCTCCTCCTCGTCGGGCAGGAGCAGGGTGCTGGAGAGCAGCGGTTCGCCGAGCTCGGAGAGGAGGGCCTGAGTGACGGCGTGATCGGGGATCCGGACACCGACGGTCTTCTTCTTCGGGTGCAGCAGCTGCCGCGGAACCTCTTTGGTGGCCGGCAGGATGAAGGTGTAACTACCGGGTGTCGCCGCCTTGATGGTGCGGAAGACGTCGTTGTCCACCTGGACGAACTGCCCCAGCTGTGCGAAGTTCTGGCACACAAGGGTGAAGTGGTGGCGGTCGTCGAGGTTCCGGATCGACCGGATGCGGCCGATACCGTCCCGGCTGCCGAGCTGGCACCCGAGGGCGTAACAGGAGTCGGTCGGATACGCGACGAGGGCGCCGGAGCGGATGCTGTCGGCCACGTTGCTGATCGTGCGGCGTTGGGGATTCTCGGGGTGCACATCGAAGTACTTCGCCATCCGATGAGTCTACGGGTTACGCACATCCGCGTTCCGTTTGCGGCTCGTCCGGCTCGGCGTCGAATCGTTGGGGGAACCGTCCCATCCGAGCGGGAGGGAAAGAAGGTGCAGTGAATGCTTACTCGTTGTCGGTGTGCGGTTCCCCCCGGGGACGGGGATGCCGCCCGCCGCGCATCCCCGTCGTGCCGGTTCGGTCACCCCTGCTCACGTGCGTCGCGAGCTGCATCGGATCGGAGAGACTGACGTGAATCAGGTGACCACCAGCGCGTTCGACCTTCCCGAACGCCTTGCCCACAAGGCCGTCCCCGCGTCGGTCGCCGGCGACGAGCAGCACTTCGCCGCCATCGCGGAGTGCCTTGAGCGGTCGATCGGCGAACTGTCCGTCCGTCTCGCGGCCGAGCGAAGGGCGCCGGGCGGCGCGGGCCGGCAGGCGATGGACCGGGACGCGGAGATCTACCGGCTCACCGGCCGCCTGCGTGCGCTGCGACGCTTCGGGCTCGACCTCTGCCTCGGACACATGATCGGTGCGGACGGCTCCGGGCCCGTGTACGTCGGACGACTCGGCCTCAAGGACAGCACAGGGCGGCGGCTGCTCATCGACTGGCGTTCGCCCGCGGCCGAGCCGTTCTTCGGAGCTACTCATGCCAACCCGATGGGCCTGGCGAGCCGCCGCCGGTACCGCTGGAGCGGCGGACGGATCAGCGACTACTGGGACGAGGTCTTCACCTCGGACGGTTTCGCCGGGCACGCCGCGCTCGACGACCAGTCCGCCTTCATCGCCGGTCTGGCCGGCCACAGATCGGCGCGGATGCGGGACGTGCTCGGAACCATCCAGGCCGACCAGGACGCCATCGTCCGTGCGGGGTCCCGTGGCGCACTCGTCGTCGACGGCGGCCCCGGCACCGGCAAGACGGTCGTCGCCCTGCACCGCTCGGCCTACCTCCTCTACGCCGATCCCCGCCTGGGCCACCGCAGGGGCGGCGTACTGTTCGTCGGTCCGCACCAGCCCTACCTGGGATACGTGGCAGATGTCCTGCCCAGCCTCGGAGAGGAGGGCGTGCAGACCTGCACCCTCCGGGATCTCGTCCCCGAGGGGGCCGCGGCGACGGCCGAGTCCGATCCGGAGGTGGCCAGGCTGAAGTCGTCCGCGGGCCTCGTGAAGGCGATCGAGACGGCCGTCAGGTTCTACGAGGAGGCGCCGTCGGAGGGGATGGCGGTCGAGACCCACTGGTCGGACATCTGGCTGAGCGCGGACGACTGGGCCCTGGCCTTCGAAGCGGCGGGACCGGGCACCCCGCACAACGAGGCGCGCGACGAGATCTGGGAGGAACTCCTCACGATCCTCGTGGACAAGCACGAGGGCGACGCACCGGAGGAACAACTGCGGAGGTCGCTGGGACACAACAGGGATCTGATCGCTGCCTTCGACCGCGCGTGGCCGTTGCTGGAACCGGACGAACTGGTCTCGGACCTGTGGTCGGTGGGCGCCTACCTGCGCACGTGCGCTCCCTGGCTCGCCCCGGACGAGGTGCGGCGGTTGCAGAGGGCGGACGCCCGGGCCTGGACGGTGTCCGACCTGCCGCTCCTCGACGCCGCGCGGCAGCGACTCGGAGACCCGGAGGCATCCCGCCGCAGAACACGGCACACGGCGTCCCTCGCAGCCGAGAGGGAGCAGATGGCCCAGGTCGTCGACGCCCTGCTGGAGGCGGACGACGACGGCGAGGGACTGGTGACGATGCTCAACGGCCAGGACATGAAGGACACACTGGTCGACGCGAACGCGCTGCCCGACACCGAATCCGATGGACTCGCGGGCCCGTTCGCGCACATCGTCGTCGACGAGGCGCAGGAACTGACCGACGCCGAGTGGCAGATGCTACTGCTGCGGTGCCCGTCCCGGAGCTTCACCATCGTCGGCGACCGGGCCCAGGCCAGGCACGGGTTCACGGAGTCCTGGCAGGACCGGCTCGAACGGATCGGGCTCGACCGCATCACGATGGCCTCGCTGAGCATCAACTACCGGACACCGGAGGAGATCATGCTGGAGGCCGAGCCGGTCGTCCGGGCGGTGCTCCCGGACGCCAACGTGCCGACCTCGGTCCGCAGCAGCGGGCTCCCCGTCATGCACGGAGCGGTCGCCGACCTGGACGCGGTTGTCGGAGCCTGGCTCACCGCCGAGGCCGAGGGCATAGCCTGTGTCATCGGCGATCCCTCGTTCCGGCCGACACCCCGCGTCCGCTCGCTGACTCCGGAGCTGTCTAAGGGGCTCGAGTTCGACATGGTCGTGCTCGTCGACCCGGAGGCGTTCGGCGAGGGGATCGAAGGGGCGGTCGACCGCTACGTGGCCATGACCCGGGCGACCCGCCAACTCGTCGTACTCACGAGTCCGTGAGGCTCCCGGCGGGCCTGCGCCGGCCGTCGTGCCGCGAACTCAGCCGCGGCGGGGGCAGGCGTTGCTGATCAGGGCGATCAGCCGCCGTACGAGTTCGGAGGTCGGGAGAGTGCCGTCCAGGACCAGGTCGGCGGTGTGCAGGAGGGGAGCGACGTGGCGGTCGTGAGCCTTACGGCCATGGGCGAGGTATCCGCGCACCGAGATCTCGGGATCTCTTCCCTCCTGGATCCCGCGCAGCGTCTTGCGTGCCAGACGAAGGTCCGCCGGTGTGTCCAGATACGCGGTCCACCACGCGAGGGCCCGCACCTGGGGCTGGAGGGCGAAGGTGCCCTCGACCACGACGAGCCCGCCGCCCCCGTCGCCCGGGTCCGCCAGGGCCTTTTGGACGAGGTCCCAGCGCACGGACGCGGGGTCGCTGTGATCGACGACGACACCCGGGCCTTTGATCGCCGGTACGACGGGTGCCGACCGGGGGTCGACGTGGAAGAACCGGTCGAGACGGATCACCGAGGTATCCGGGGACGCCGCAGCCAGCGCGCCCGCCAGGGTGCTCTTTCCCGCACCGGCACCCCCGCTCAGGGCGAGCAAAGGTACTCGGGTGGTGGGTGGTTGCACGTCATCTCCCAGGTCCGCCGAGGCGGTGGGGCATCGGAGGGCATGGATCGATTCGAGGAAATCCTCGTGCAGCCTGCCCGTGTTCGCGCCGTGCGACGCACGCACCGAGAGGCGTTTCGTAGTCACCCGCACGGCCCGCGCCCCCGGAACTCGGACGGAGAGTTCCGGGGGCGCGGGCCGTGGAGCGGCCGGTCAGGCCCCCGAGGCGTCCAGCATGGCCGCGCGCTCGACCACCTTGATGCGCTCACGGCCCTGCTCGGCACCGAGCGCCTGCTCGTGGGCGTCGAGGCGGTGCCAGCCTTCCTTGGTGGTGTACCGGACGCCGCGCTGTTCCAGGAAGTCGACGACGGCGTCGGCCTCGGGCCGGCCGGGGGCGGGCAGCCGGCCGGCGGCGTGGTCCTCCAGCAGGCAGGCCACCGTCTCGTTGGCGTCCCCCTTGGTGTGTCCGATGAGCCCGATCGGACCGCGCTTGATCCACCCGGTCACATACACCGAGGGCATCGGCTCTTCGCCGCTCAGTACGCGGCCGGCGGCGTGCGGGACGGTGCCGGACAGGACGTCGAAGGGCAGCTTCGGAAGCTCCTCCGAGTAGTAGCCCACCGCGCGGTAGACGCTCTGCACATCCCAGTCGGTGAAGCGGCCGGTGCCCCTGACGTTGCCCGTGCCGTCGAGCTCGGTGCGCTCGGTACGCAGGGCGACGACGGTGCCGTCCTCGCCGAGGACCTCGACGGGGGACTCGAAGAAGTGCAGGAACAGCTTGTGCGGGCGGTCGCCGACGTCCCGGATCGCCCAGTTCTCCAGGGTGGAGGCGACCATGTTGGCCTGCTTGTTCTCCCGGCGGGTGGCGATCGAGCCGTCGTCGTAGTCGATGTCCTCGGGGTTGACGATCACCTCGATGTTCGGCGAGTGGTCCAGCTCGCGGAGTTCCATCGGGCTGAACTTCGCCTGGGCCGGTCCGCGTCGTCCGAAGACGTGCACCTCCAGGGCCTTGTTCGCCTTCAGGCCGTCGTACACGTTGGCGGGAATCTCGGTCGGGAGCAGCTCGTCCGCCGTCTTGGCGAGGATGCGTGCGACGTCCAGGGCGACGTTGCCGACGCCGAGCACGGCGACCTTCTCGGCCGCGAGCGGCCAGGTACGCGGAACCTCCGGGTGGCCGTCGTACCACGCCACGAAGTCGGCGGCACCGTAGGAACCATCGAGCTCGATGCCCGGTATGTCGAGCGCGCGGTCGGCGTCGGCACCGGTCGAGAAGATCACGGCGTCGTAGAAGGACCGCAGGTCGTCCAGCCCGATGTCGTTGGGGTAGTCGACATTGCCGAACAGCCGCAGCTGCGGCTTGTCCAGAACCTGGTGCAGCGCCTTGACGATGCCCTTGATCCTCGGGTGGTCGGGGGCCACTCCGTACCGGATCAGGCCGAAGGGTGCCGGCATGCGTTCGAACAGGTCGATCGATACGCCCGGCTCCTGGGCGACCTCGGACTTGAGAAGCGCGTCCGCTGCGTAGATTCCGGCGGGACCGGCTCCGACGATGGCGACGCGGACGGGGCGTGTCATGGAGTGTTGTTCCTTTGGGCGGCGGTCGCGGGCAGAGGGGAGCGGAGTAAGGGTTGACTTACTCCGCTCCCCTCCACGGTATGCCCTGTTCTCCAGCCCTCCTGGAGCGGGGCATGAGTATTTTCAGTAAATAACAGAACGTATGAGCGCTAAACGGACTCAATTCTGTGGGCAGATTTCGCTCCGGTCGTCTCATGTGGTTCCAGAGGCTGAGACGTCCCGCGGTGTGGAGCGCGCATACCGGTGTCCCTGCGTGCCGCCGGTCGCGGGCGGAGACATGATGGGGGGCACGACGCAGCACTCCGACGAGAGGAACAGGTGCCATGCCGATCGAGGGCGAGTACGAGCCGAGCCCGACGACGTGGGTCCGTGAGCAGGTCGAGCTCATCGAGAGCTCAGGCGGGACGCAGGGCACCACCCTGCGTGGCATGCCCGTCATCCTCCTCACGACGCGCGGCGCCAAGAGCGGCAAGATCCGCAAGTCCCCGCTGATGCGGGTCGAGCACGACGGCCAGTACGCCGTGGTCGCCTCCCTCGGCGGGGCTCCCAAGCACCCCGTCTGGTACTACAACGTCCTCGCCGACCCGAAGGTCGAGCTGCGCGACGGCACTGTCCAGCAGGACATGGTGGCCCGTGAGGTGACGGGGGACGAGAAGGCGCTGTGGTGGGGGCGGGCCGTCGAGGCTTTCCCCGACTACGCCGACTACCAGGAGAAGACCGACCGGGAGATCCCGGTCTTCGTCCTCACTCCGGTACAGCAGGGCTGACGCGTCCGCGCAGACGTCCGCAGGCGGATCGACCGGCTCCCGGTGAACGCGGGGCCGGCCGATCCGGTCCCGCGGGGCGCCGGTACCTTTCGTGGGTCGCGGCCTCGGTGAGCGTCTCGGATCAGAAGGATCGAACAGGGCCGTGCGGGACCGCCTTCGTCGCGAGGTGAATGACCGACACGCCGTGCGACGACCGGCCCGCAGGGCGAGGAGCTCTCACCGGAGGGAAACCGCGTTGCCCGAAGCGCTCGCGCCTGCGAGGCTTCCGGGATGTCCGATACGGAATCCCGCAGTTCACAGCAGGTGTCCTCCCTCTTCTCGGGAGGCCGCCTCACGGCGATCCCCCGCAGGACCGCACGGCGCGAACAGTTGCTGGTGCACCTCGCGCAGACGTTGTTCGAGCCCGGCCGGATCTACACCGAGCGCGAGGTCAACGAGGCGCTGCTCACCGTGCACGAGGACTGCTCCGCTCTGCGCCGTTTCCTCGTCGTGGCCGGACTGGTGGAACGGACCAGGGACGGCGGAAGTTACCTGCGGGCGCGCTGACCGACCACAGGTCACCGCCCCACCGGCGCCGCGGGGCCGACGGGGCGGGCCGGGGCCCAAGGGCGTGTACAGCACTGAGTTCGCCCTGCCGGAGGACGGCGTGTGACTCCAGCTGCCGACGGTTCGTCCGCCGGCTTCACCGGACCGACCGCTCAGATGCCCCTGCCGCACACCGGGACCAGTCCGGACGGAGCGCATGCGGCCCGCTAACGGCCAGGGCGCGGCGATGTGCTGAACTGTACCGGAAGCACCCGATACAGGAGTCCCCTTGAGCAGCTATCGCCAGCCCGGCCTCGTCCTCACCGACCGCCGGTTCACGGTCCCCCTCGACCACGGCGATCCGGGCGGCGAGACGATCGAACTCTTCGCCCGCGAGGCCGTCGCCTCCGGGAAGCCGGCCGAGGACTTGCCGTGGCTGGTCTACCTTGAGGGCGGCCCGGGATTCGGTGCCCGCCGATTCGTCGGCACGGAGGCATGGCTGGGCCGGGCGGTGCGGGAATTCCGTGTGCTGCTCCTGGACCAGCGGGGGACAGGTCTCTCCACCCCGGCGACCCGGCAGACCCTTCCTGCGCGTGGCGGCCCGCGCGAGCAGGCCGACCATCTTGCACACTTCCGCGCCGACAGCATCGTCCGTGACTGCGAGCTGATCCGCCCTCAGCTCACGGGCGGGGCGCCGTGGACGGTCCTCGGGCAGTCCTACGGCGGGTTCTGCGCGGTGCACTACCTGTCGGTGGCCCCGGAGGGGCTCGAGGCCGTCCTGATCACCGGCGGTCTGCCGTCGCTGGACGCGCATGCCGAGGACGTCTACCGGGCCGCGTACCCGCGCATCGAACGCAAGGCCGCCGCACACTACGCCCGCTACCCGCAGGACGTCGCCCGTGCCCGGGCGATCGCCGCACACCTTGCCGCGCATCGCCCGGACAGCGCCGGCCACCGGCTGACTCCCGAGGGCTTCCAGTCCCTGGGCATCATGCTCGGCAGCGGCAGCGGGAGTCATCAGCTGCACTACCTCCTGGAGAACGCCTTCGTCGAGGGGGCGCACGGGAGGGAGCTCTCCGACGCCTTCCAGGAGGCCATGCGCACCGCTACCTCGTTCGCGGGGCACCCGCTGTACGCCCTCATGCATGAGTCGATCTACGGGCAGGGCCCGCGGCCCACCAACTGGGCGGCCGAACGCGTCCGTGCGGAGTTCCCGCAGTTCGACGCCGACAGCGCCCTGGCGGGCGACGGGCCGGTGCTGTTCACCGGCGAGAGCATCCACCCCTGGCACTTCGACGTCGATCCCGCACTGCGTCCGCTGCGCGAGACGGCCGAGCTGCTGGCGGCCCGCACCGACTGGCCCGTCCTGTACGACACCGAGCGGCTCGCGGCCAACGAGGTACCGGTGGCCGCCGCCGTCTACCAGGACGACATGTACGTCGACACGGGCCACGCGCTGCGTACGGCCTCCTCGATCCGCGGGCTGCGTACGTGGGTGACCAGCGAGTTCGAGCACGACGGGCTGAGGGCGGGCGGGCCACGCGTTCTGGACCGGCTGCTCGCGCTCGTGAGGGGCGAGAGCGACCGCTAGAGCCTGTCGTCAGACGCCACGCCCACATCAGGAGGGATGCGAGGGTTGCACGGCGCGGAAGGACCGGGCGGGCTTGTCGATGGCGACTCGCGGGGCTGGCTCGACGCTGACGCGCCGAGCCGGCCCGTCCTCATCAGGTCGCGAGGGCCCCGCCGTCCACGGGGAGGAGTACGCCGTGGATGTGAGACGCGTCTTCACTGGCGAGGAAGATCACAGCCGCGGCGGTATCCCGCACGCTGCCCGTACGCATGTCCGGGTTGCTCTCGGCGAGCTTCTCGAGGAGGGGGCGGAGCTCTTCGTTCGACTCCGTGATGGTGGGTCCGGGGGCGACGGTGTTCACTCGCACACCGTCGGCGGCCAGCTCCGCGGCCCACGACCGCGTCAGGGAGTGCAGGCCTGCCTTGCTGGCGCCGTACAGCGAGGTGAACTTGATTCCCTCCACGCCGCCGATCGAGCCCATGTTGATCACCGCGCCGCCGCCGTGCTCCACCATGCCGGGCACCAGGGCCGCCGTCAGCAGGAACGGGGCCTTGATGTTTACCTCCAGCACCAGGTCGATCTGTTCCTCGGTCGACTCCGTCATGGGGTGCGGCTCCACGAGGAAGGCCGCATTGTTGACGAGGACGTCGATCGGCCGACCCGCCAGGGCGGTCGCCTCCTGCGCAAGGCGGCGGACCTCGGCGCCACCCGCAGAGAGGTCTGCCTCGACGAAGTGGGCGATGCCGCCCTCCGCGACGATCCCGTCGACGACCTGCGCACCACTCTCCGCGCCAAGTCCGGTCACGATGACGACGGCGCCCTCGCGGGCCATCGCCTCCGCCACTCCGCGCCCGATTCCGCTCGTCGAGCCTGTGACCAGCGCGGCGCGCCCCTCGAGACGATTCATGTCAGTACCTCCGGTTGTTGCGGTGTGTCGATGGACGCGGGGCGGCTAAACCTCTCGTTGAACCCATCAAAAGTTACTTGCCTGAGCAAGTATATAGGATAATTGCTTAAGCAAGTAGTGTGCTGAACCGGCCCGATTTCGGCAGAAATTTCAGATGAAGGCTGTGACCTGGGGTTTCGTGGCTCCAGGCGGCGGTTGGCCTCGTGCTCGACGGGTGGGGCGTGGCCTATCTCACCTTTCGGGAGTCGGCGCGAACGGACTGCCTGTCACTGATGACGTGCGAGGGCCGGATCCGGGGCCGGCAAAATCCGGCCCCGGGCACACGCGCATGGGCTGCGTGGCGGCGGGGAACCGGGTGCGGTCGTTGGTGTTGCCACCGGTGATCGTGGAGCCGAGCGGCCGGCCCGGACTGTCGCGCACGAGGTGAGTTTGGCCGGCGGGCCGCCCTGGACCGTCCGAACCCCGAGCGGCGGAGCACTCTGTCGGGACCCCGGCGGCATGCTCCCGTTCAGGAGCATCCGCTCATCCGGCCGCTAACGCCCCGATGCCGCACGCGGCAGCAGCGGCAGGACGAGCTCCCACTCGGTGTCTGACGGTTCATGGCGGCCTGTCACCAGACCGGGATCCACCAGACAGGATCGTTTGGCGCGGACCCTGGCTGGGGCCTCTCGTCCGGATCATGCGCGGCCCGCGCGCCCTGGCTCCTGCAAGGCTCAGCCCTGCAGGGCCTCCAGGGTCGCGTCCAGGCCGGCCTCCGCCTGCGGTGCGCGGTTGTACGGGAGCTTCCCCAGGACCGCCGCCATGCCGCAGGTATTGGTCGCCGCCGAGTAGACGAGACCGGCGCCGATGCCGGCGGACAGCCAGTGCGCCGCCGGGAGGCGCCGGCCGGCCAGGAGGCCTGCCACGACCAGCGAACCGGCGGCGAGTCGCACCTGGCGCTCCATCGGCCACGTCGTCCGGCCTCCCACCGGGCGGTCGAGGTCACGTCCGTCGCCCTCCCAGGCGGAGGTCCCGCCGGTCAGGGTGGCGGCGTCGATGTCTGCGTCGGAGAGGATCTCGCAGGCCCGGACCGAGCGCACCCCGGAGGCGCACACCACCAGCAGGGAACCCCGGGCCGAGGCCGACTTCAGAGCGGGCAGCGCCTCGGCGAGCCGGTCGAGCGGGATGTTCAGGGCGCCGGGCACATGCCCCGAGGCGTACTCGCCGGGCGCCCGTACGTCGATGACGGTGAACTCTTCCAGGCGGGCCGCGGCCTGGGCGGGGGAGAGGGAGGCGGGGCTGATCACGTGGGGATCTCCTTTCGTTCGCCGGGGTGGCCGGATTCCTGCTCGGCCCGGTGCCCCGGACGGCAATAATACCCCTAGGGGTATTATGAACCGGCTTGGCGCGGCCCGGGGCGGAGCCGCGTCCGGCCGGGGCAACTCCATGGCCCCTGCCCCGAACCGCCACCGGGATGCGTGAATCCGAGATCGCTTCCCGGATAGCCTGCCGGGCATGACACAGCAGCTGGAACCCATGCCCGCGGACTGGCAGCGTGCGCTGGCGGTGGTCGCCCACCCCGACGACCTGGAGTACGGCTGCGCCGCGGCCGTGGCCGGCTGGACCGACGGGGGCCGGGAGATCACGTACCTCCTGGCGAGCCGAGGCGAGGCCGGGATCGACACGATCGCCCCCGAGGAGTGCGCGCCGCTGCGCGAGCGTGAGCAGCGGGCGAGTGCCGCGGCCGTGGGTGTCACCGACGTGGAATTCCTGGACCACCCGGACGGCGTCATCGAGTACGGCACCGCTCTGCGCCGCGACATCGCCGCGGCCATCCGCCGGCACCGGCCCGAACTGCTCATCACGCTCAACCATCGCGACACCTGGGGCGGCGTGGCATGGAACACCCCCGACCACCGCGCGGTCGGTCGGGCCACCCTGGACGCCGCCGGCGACGCGGGCAACCGCTGGATCTTCCCCGAACTGCGGGAGCAGGGGCTGGAGCCGTGGGACGGGGTGCGCTGGGTCGCCGTGGCGGGAACCGACCGGCCCACCCACGCGGTCGACGCAACCCCGGGGTTCGAGCGGGCGGTCCGGTCGTTGCTGGCCCACAGCACCTACATCGAGGTGCTGACCGACGAGGACCCGGAGGCGTACTGCCGTAGGTTCCTCGCCGGCACCACCGAGGCGGCGGCCGAGCGCTTCGGCGGACGCCCGGCCGTCGCGTTCGAGGTCTTCAGCCGCTGAGTCGCACCCAAGGCCTTCCGCCATGGCCGCAGGTGGGCATCCGCCCGTACCGGCGTATGCGAGCAGACCGCCCACCCCCGGTATGAGTGCGTACAGCTTCGTCCGGCCGTCCGCGCCCGGGGCGCGAAGCGCCGGGAAGCCCGCGCCGGATCGAGCCGGGCGGCGGCGCGGAGCGCCAACGGCGCGATCCCGCTCGGCACGTCACAAGCGGGTGGTGGGGACCAGTCCGTATCGCCTGTCGGCACGCCTTCCCTGGAGCGGCCGGCCGGTCCTGATTGACACATGCGTTTGCTGATTCTGCAATGGGCGCATGAAGGAACAGAATCAGGGCGACCCCGAACTGGGCGCCGTGCTCACCGGCGTCGGCCCCCGGCTGCGGCGGCTGCGCAAGGATCGCGGAGTGACCCTCGCCGCACTGTCCGAGGCGACGGGGATCTCCGTCTCCACCCTGTCCCGCCTCGAATCCGGTGGCAGGCGGCCCAGCCTGGAGCTGCTGCTCCCGATCGCACGGGCCCACGAGGTCCCGCTCGACGATCTCGTCGGGGCTCCGCCTGTCGGCGATCCGAGGGTGCGGGCGAAGCCGATCGTCCAGGGAACGAAGACCTCCCTGCCGCTCACCGGCAGGCCGGGGGGCCTCCAGGCCTACAAGGTCATCCAGGAGGCACCCTGCACCGAGGTGCCGGAGCAGCGGACGCACGAGGGCTACGAGTGGCTGTACGTGCTCAACGGGCGGCTGCGGCTCAAGCTGGCCGAGCACGACCTCGTGCTGGTGCCGGGTGAAGCGGCAGAGTTCGACACCAGGCTGCCGCACTGGTTCGGCCCCGCGGGCGACGAGCCGGTCGAATTTCTCAGCCTGTTCGGGCCGCAGGGGGAGCGGATGCACGTGAGGGCCAAGCCGAGGCGGCCGTGACGCGGTCCGCCGGGTGCGGGCGAGGGTGTTCACAGACAGGCAAGCGACCGCTTAGTATGCGCCGGAGCAGTGGTAATGCCGACAGTGTTGTGGAGGCCCCTCATGCAGGCATGGCGAGTGCACCGTAACGGCGAGCCGAGCGAGGTGATGGAGCTCGAGGAGACGGACCGGTCCGTTCCCGGCGACGGCCAGGTGCTGATCGAGGTGCGCGCGGCGAACATCAACTTCCCCGACGCGCTCCTGTGCCGGGGCCAGTACCAGGTGCGGCCCCCGCTGCCCTTCACCCCGGGCGTGGAGGTCTGCGGCGTGACCGGGGACGGCCGCCGGGTGCTCGCCACCCCTGCCCTTCCGCGGGGAGGCTTCGCCGACTACGTGGTCGCGGACGAGACGGCCCTGCTGCCGGCTCCCGACGCCCTCGACGACGCCGAGGCGGCCGCGCTCCACATCGGTTACCAGACGGGCTGGTTCGGACTGCACCGGCGCGCGCACCTGCGGGCCGGTGAGACGCTGCTGGTGCACGCGGCGGCCGGCGGTGTCGGCAGCGCGGCCGTCCAGCTGGGCAAGGCGGCCGGAGCCACCGTCATCGGAGTGGTCGGCGGGCCCGAGAAGGCCGCCATCGCCCGCGAACTGGGCTGCGACCTGGTCATCGACCGCAGGAGCGAGGACATCGTCGCCGCGGTGAAGGAGGCCACGGGCGGCCGAGGCGCGGACGTGGTCTACGACCCGGTCGGCGGGGACGCCTACGCCAAGTCCGTCAAGTGCATCGCCTTCGAGGGCCGCGTCGTCGTCGTCGGCTTCGCGAGCGGCTCCATCCCCGCGCCCGGCCTCAACCACGCCCTGGTGAAGAACTACTCGATCGTCGGCCTTCACTGGGGCCTGTACAACACCAAGGACCCCGCCGCGGTCCGCGCCTGCCACGACGAGCTGACCAAGCTCGCCGAACAGGGCGCCGTCAAGCCGCTGATCAGCGAACGCGTCCCCATGGCCGACGCGGCGCGAGCGGTCCAGCGGGTCGCGGACGGCACCAGCACCGGTCGCATCGTCGTCATGCCGGCAGGGGGAACCCGATGAGCGGCACCGTCGACGCGGCACAGATCCGCCGGCTCACCCGGGAACTGCTGGCGGCCCACCCGCCGGCGACAACCGGCCGCACCCAGTTCCTCGAGGCGCGCTTCGACGCCGGCCTGGCATGGGTGCACTACCCCGAGGGCCTCGGTGGGCTCGACGCGCCGCGCTCACTACAGCCCGTCGTGGACACCGAACTCGCCGCCGCCGGGGCCCCCGACAACGATCCGCGCCGCATCGGCATCGGACTGGGCATGGCGGCCCCGACGCTCCTCGGCTTCGGCACCGACGAGCAGAAGATGCGCTTCCTTCGCCCGCTGTGGGTCGGCGAGGAGGTGTGGTGCCAGCTCTTCAGCGAGCCCGGCGCGGGCTCGGACCTCGCCGCGCTCGCCACCCGGGCGGTCCGCGCCGAGGACGGGACCGGGGACTGGATCGTCGACGGGCAGAAGGTCTGGACCTCCAGTGCCCACGTCGCCCGATGGGCGATCCTGATCGCCCGCACCGACCCCGACGTCCCGAAGCACCGGGGCATCAGCTACTTCGTCTGCGACATGACCGACCCGAGTGTCGAGGTCCGTCCACTGCGCCAGATCACCGGCGAGGCCGAATTCAACGAGGTTTTCCTCACCGGCGTACGCATCCCGGACAACAGGCGGCTCGGCCCGGTCGGTGACGGCTGGAAGGTCGCGCAGACCACCCTGATGAACGAGCGCGTATCGATCGGCGGAGCCCGCATTCCCCGCGAGGGCGGCATGATCGGCACCGTCGCCAGGACCTGGCGCGAACAGCCCGGGCTGCGCACCCACGACCTCCACCAGCGCATGCTCACCCTGTGGGTCGAGGCGGAGGTGGCCCGGCTCACCGGCGAGCGGCTGCGCCAGCAGCTCGTCGCCGGACAGCCCGGCCCCGAGGGCTCGGGCATGAAGCTCGCGTTCGCCCGCCTCAACCAGGAGATCAGCGGGCTGGAGGTCGAACTCCTGGGTGACGAAGGCCTGTTGTACGGCGACTGGACCATGCGGCGCCCCGAGCTCGTCGATTTCACCGGACGCGACGCCGGATACCGCTACCTGCGGTCGAAGGGCAACTCCATCGAAGGCGGCACGAGCGAGGTCCTTCTCAACATCGTCGCCGAACGCGTGCTCGGCCTTCCCGCCGAGCCGCGAAACGACAAGGACGCAGCCTGGAAGGATCTCGCCCGATGACCGCACAGACCGAAGCCCACGCGCCGGACCTGCTCTACTCGGAGACCGAGGAGGACCTGCGGTCGGCGGTCCGCTCGCTGCTCGCGGACCGGGCAGACGCGCCGAAGGTGATCGCCTCGATCGAGTCCGACACGCCTTACGACCAGCGGCTGTGGGATTCCCTGGCCTCCGGGATCGGAGCAGCGGGGCTGCTGGTGCCCGAGAAGCTGGGCGGGCAGGGCGCCGGCCACCGCGAGGCTGCCGTGGTCATCGAGGAGCTCGGCCGGAGTGTCGTACCGGCCCCCTATCTGACCAGTGCCGTCGTCGCCACGGAGGTGCTCCTCACGCTTGTCGACGACGACGGGCCGGCTGGTCGGCTTGTCGCGGAACTCGCGGCCGGACACAAGGTCGCCGTTCTCGCCCTGCCGTTCGCCACGGCGCCGGCCGACGGCGCAGCCGCGGTGACGGGCACGCTCGACCGGACCGTGACCGGTGTGGCCGACGCGGTGGCCGCCGACGTACTGCTGGTGCCCACCGGTGAGGGTCTGTACGCCGTGGAGACCGCCGGCGACGGTGTCGCCGTCCAGCCGCTCGTCCCCCTCGACCTGACCCGCCCGCTTGCCACGGTCACCCTGAGCGGGGCCACCGGGACACGCCTCGCGGAGTCCGGACCCGCTGCCGCGGCCGTGACGAGGGGGCTGCTGGCCGGCGCGGGCCTGCTCGCGTCCGAGCAGCTCGGCCTTGCCGAGTGGTGCCTGACGGAAACGGTCCGCTACACCCGGGAGCGCCATCAGTTCAACAGGCCGGTCGGTTCGTTCCAGTCGCTGAAGCACCGGATGGCCCAGCTCTGGCTGGAGGTCGTCTCAGCGCGGGCAGCCGCCCGCAACGCCGCCGACGCCCTGGCCGCCGGAAGCTCCGACGCCCCGCTCGCCGTGGCCGTGGCGCAGGCGTACTGCTCGAAGGTCGCCGTGCACGCCGCGGAGGAGTGCGTGCAACTTCACGGCGGGATCGGGATGACGTGGGAGCATCCCGCGCACCTGTATCTGAAGCGGGCCAAGGCCGACTCCGTCGCGTACGGCACGGCGGGGCGCCATCGTGACGCCGTCGGCGAGCTGGTGGACCTTCCGGCACCGTAGGCGTGCCCGGGCGGGGAGGCGCGGCATGCGTTTTCCCGCCCGGCCGTGACCGGGCGGGGAGGGCGCCGTGGAACCGGGCGGGCACTGGGGTACCGGCAGGCGCATCGCAGTCGACGGGCGGACGACGGCCTGCCCAACTCTTGGCAGGTACCTGCCTTTCGGGGCGCCGGCGCGACCATAATCGTCGCGCCCCCGCCCCACCGTTTCAGGGAGACCCCCATGGCACACCTGACCCGTCGAAGCGTCGTCACCACCGCTCTCGCCACCGCGGCCGCCGGCGTGTTCATCCCCGCCCAGACGGCAGCCGCGGCTCCCGCGGCGCAGGCCCGGCCCCGCGGCCCCCGCCCGCTCGCCCGGGCCCATGCGCACAACGACTACCTGCATCCGCGTCCACTCCACGACGCGCTCGCGCACGGATTCACCAGCGTCGAGGCGGACGTCTTCCTCGTCGACGGCGAGCTGCTCGTCGCCCACGAGGCCGGAAGCCTCGACCCCACGCGCACCCTGACCGGTCTCTATCTCGACCCCCTGGCGGCCCGGGTCCGGGCGAATCACGGATCCGTCCACGTCGGTCACCGTGATCCGCTGCAGCTCCTGATCGACATCAAGACCGACGGTGCCGCCACCTACCTGGCGCTCGACCGCGAGCTCCGGCGCTACCGCCACATCCTCAGCCACTACGTCCACGGGCAGGTCAGGGCGGGGGCCGTCACCCCCGTCGTCTCGGGCGACCGCGCCGCCCGTGTCCCCATGGAGGCACAGACCACCCGGTACGCCTTCTACGACGGCAGGCCCGAGGATCTCGGCACCCCGGCTCCCGCGTCCTTCGTCCCGCTGATCAGCGGGAACTGGACCCAGAGCTTCAGCTGGCTGGGGACGGGGCCCTTCCCCGCCGCCGAACGCGACAGGCTTCGCAGATTCGTCTCGGCTGCCCATGCCGCCGGTCAGCGGGTCCGCTTCTGGGGTACCCCCGACGTCCCGGGTCCGGAGCGTGACGCCGTCTGGACGGAACTCGTCGCCGCGGACGTTGACCACCTCAACAGCGACGACCTGGCAGGACTCGATGCCTTCCTCCGCCGACGGGGAGGCAACGGCCGCCGGAGCGGCTGACCGGCCTCGGCCGCGGCCCCGGTCACCGTGCGTCAACACCCGTTCGGCGGACACGCCGGTCCGCCGAACGGCCCCTGCCCTGAGCCACACTGGCCGCCGAATGCCGCAACTGCGGCGCGGCGGAGGAGGTTGGCCATGGCCATTTCGATCTCACTGGTACTGCTCATGCTGATCCTCGCGGTGATCTTCCTGCGCAACGGCGGACTCAAGGTGTCGCACGCGATCGTCTGCGGCCTGCTCGGGTTCTTCCTCGCCGGTACGAGCATGGCCCCCACCATCCACGAGGGGATCAGTGCCACCGCGAACGTGGTCGGCGGTCTGAGGCCCTGACCCTCGCGTCCTCCCGGTGCGGGACAATGGCGTTCCGATCGGGACGGAGCGCGACGCGGGATCCGTACGGGGCGATACCGTCGTCCCCAGGGCGCCTGCGTGCTTCGTCGGCATGGCTTGGACCCGACCGCTCCACGCCACGTACTGGAGAACGCCGCAATGTCATTCCCGCCCCCCGGACGGCACTCGGGCGCCGCCCACCACGAGTACTGCAACAACGTCCTGTGCTGCCGCTGCCAGCAGCGGCAGTGGACGACGAAGCTCGGCGACGAGCGGCTCTGCGGGCCCTGCGCCGCCTGCTGCCGTGACTGCGGGCGGGCGCCGGCGCCGCACCTGGACGGGCTCGACGACGGGCTCTGCGCGGAATGCCGTGGCCGGTGCGGCCGGTGCCAGCGGACGCTGCCTGCCGAGGGACCCTGCACCTGCCGGAGGTGGCGCGAGCGGGCGGCCGGCGACCCGGTCGCCTACATCCTCCAGGCGCTTCCGCAACCGCTGGTCCAGGCCCTCGGCCACCGTCATCCCCGTACCGTCCACGACCTGATCCACCAGGAGCTCGCCCGGCGCACCCCCGACCAGCTTCTGGAGCGGCTCGAGCGCCGGTGGAACGTCCGCTGGTCCCATTCCCTGCACGAGAAGGACGAGGACGGGCGACGCCGCTGGGCGCCGCAGGAGATCGCCGAGGCCCTAGTGGGTCCGAGCCGCTGTACGAACCCGCAGTGTGAGGACGGCTACCTGATCACGACGGACACGCCGTGCGACCGGTGCCTGCGGCCCACCCACCGGTTCGTCACGTCGGTCGCCGACCGTACGGCCACCTCCGAGCACGCGCGAGCGACTGCCGCGCAGATCCGGCGTGCCCTCGTCGAGGGCCGTTCCACCAAGCCGGGCAAGCGGCGGCCGAAGGGCTGACCCGGCCGGGGGGTGGGCACGCGCGGCACGGCCGGCGGCTCCGGGTCAGTTGGCCACGTGGCTTGCGGTGTGATCACAAGATGGCGTGAGTACGGCCCGGCCCTTCTGCCTGCCGTGCTCGATGCCCAGCGGGCAGAGGGGCCGGAGGTCGTGTGACGGTCAACGGACGCGGCCTGTGGGACGGGGTGCGTCACGGCGAGTGCCGGTCAGCCGCGACCGGGGTGGGCGCTGGCGGAGTAGGCATCGTTCCAGGCGGCTTTGGCGCCTGAGTCGCCGATTCGGTAGACCTGCACGCAGGCACCCACGCCGATGATGAGGGACAGCACAGCGGCGGCGAGGCGGAGCGGCGTGCCCACCGTGCTGACGGATCGCCCCGCCTCGGGGGTGCGGTGAGCGGCGCGGCGGTAGAGCCACCACACCGCCGCGGACACCAGGAAGAGCCCGATGACCCAGGGGAGCAGTCCGTCCCCGAGTTCGGCGTGCCTGCGGACCAGGGGATCGCTGTCTATGTGCCCTTCCAGCCACTCGCCGGCTTCGGTCGTCAGCGGCACGCTGATCAGGGACACCAGGGCGAGGGCCGGCAGGGCGAGGCCGAACCGGCGCATGACGGAGGGAAAGGCGGCACACAGGATCAGGGCAAGCGCAGTAAGGGGTACCAGGATCACGACGACGTGCACGAACAGGACGTGTGCGGGGATGCCGTTGATCAGGTCGAGTCCCACAGAGGGCTCCTTCGGAAGGTGATGTTCCATGCTGGACGGGGAGGAGCCGGGCTTCTGCGACGGCTCCGGTGGTGTAGCCACGGCGCGACGCGGAGGCGCCCGTTCCCTGCGCGCGGGAATGGTGCTGTGGGGCACCTCATGACCCATAGCGGCTGAATCCTGGAGTTCGCCATTCCTGGCCGTCGGGCAGAACCGCGAGCGCTTCGTAGCCGTCCAGTGCCTCCACCCAGCCCTGTGCCCCGTTGCCTCGGGCGAACGCGGCGGTGGCGTAGGTGTCGGTCAGCGTCAGGCGGGGTCCGACGAGGGTGAGGGAGGCGAACGTGTCGGCCGGTCTGCCGGTGTGCGGGTCGACGATGTGATGGCCGCGTTCGGAGGTGCCGGAGGTGGCGACGGCCAGGTCATGGCCGGCGGTGATGAGAGTGGCCAGTTCACGGGGGCGCAGCGGGTGGGCGATGCCGATGCGCCACGCGGTGCCCGGGCCCGCCTGGCCGCGCAGCCGCAGGTCACCTCCGCCGTTGACGCACGTGTGGTGCGCGCCCGCGGCGTAGAGGATCTGCGATGCCGCTTCGGTGGCCCAGCCTTTGACGAGCCCCGAGGGGTCGAGGTTTCCCGCGGGGGTGATGCTGAACCAGCCGTCGCTGGCGTGGGTGGCCTGTGCGCACAGGGACAGGACTTCGTGGACTTCGGGCGGGCAGTCGGCCAGTCGGATCTCGCCGCGGTCGAGGCGGCTGATGTGGCTGTCGGGCCGGTAGGTGGAGAACACGGCATCGACCTGGTGGAGGTGGTGCACGGCCTCGGCGAGGGCCTGGCGGATGGCGGTGGTGGGCCTGTCGCGGATGTCGAAGGAGAAGACGGTGCCCATGACGTGCTCGACGTGGCGCAGCCCGGTCGCGGTGTCAGACATGGGCCTGGTCCAGTGCGCTCTGGAGGGACTGGACGTAACCCTGGCTGGTGTAGCTGGCACCGGAGACGGCGTCGATGTGCGCGCTCTGGGCCCCGAGCGCTTCCTGGGTGAGGCGGGGCAGGGCGTAGGAGGCGATCTGCCGGTCGCGACCGTTCTGGTCCGGGGCCCGGAGGACCTTGACCGCGGTGATCTTTCCCTTGGTGAGGGTGGCGGCGACCTGCACGGCTCCGTACGGGGTGTCGATGGGATCCCCGGTGAATGTGCCCGTCCCGGCAGATGTGCCCTGCGAGGTGTCTGCAGGAGTGTGCGAGGTCGTGGGGGAACGGGGAGCCGCCCCGGCCGGCATGGGGAGTTGGTGGGGTTTGAGAGCGAGCAGGGCGATGATCAGCGCGCTGATCCCGGTGGTGGCGAGGGCGGCTCGGCGCATGGCGGTTCTCCTCAGAACGCGAAGGACTCGTGGTGGATGCGCCGGGCCGGTACCCCGGCCTCGCGCAGGGCCCCGATCGCGGCCTCGGTCATGCCGGGCGGGCCGCAGAGGTAGACGTCGTGCGCGGCCAGATCCGGGACCAGGTTGCTCAGGGCCCCAGCGGTGAGGGGGCGGGAGTATCCGGCCGGTTCGTCGACGATGTAGTGCACGGTGGCCCGTCGGCGGACGGCTATCGCGTCGAGTTCACCGCGCAGGGCGAGGTCGGCGGTGCGGCGGGCCCGGTAGACGAGTGTGACCTGGCCCGGCAGCGTCTCGAAGAGCGTACGCAGGGGGGTGATGCCGACCCCGCCGGCCAGGAGCAGGACCTTCGGGACTGTGCGGCGGTTCGCGGTGAAGGCACCGTAGGGTCCCTCGGCCCACACCCGGGTGCCGGGCCTCAAGCGGGCGAGGGCGGCGCTGTGCCCGCCGGCGGTCTTCACCGTGATCCGCAGGTGACCGGGGTGGGCGGGTGCGGAGAGGGAGTAGGGGTTCGCGGTCCACCACAGTCCGCGGGTCAGGAAACGCCAGCGCAGGAACTGCCCCGGCTCGCCCCCGAGGTCGTCGAGGTGCCGGCCGGTGAGGTGGACGGAGACCACGCCCGGTGCTTCGGGGAGGACCGCGGCCACGCGCAGGCGGTGGCGCAGCCCACGCCGGACGGGGACGGCGAAGCGGTACCAGGCGAGCAGGGCCGCGACGCCGAGGAACAGCGTGTACCAGGCCGCCTGTGCGAGGCGGTTGCCGACGAAGTCGGCTCCGTTGGAGAGCTGGTGGCCGAAGGTGAGAAAGACCGCCAGGTAGGTCGCGAAGTGCAGGTAGTGCCACGTCTCGTAACTCATCCTGCGGCGGGCGGCTCGGGCGGACACGATCCCCGTGGCCACGAACAGCAGGAATCCGGCCGTGCCCTTGAGCAGGTCGGGGTAGTGAAGGACGAGTGTGGACGTCTGGCTGACCACGTTCGTGTGGCTGGCCAGTGAGTAGCCCCAGATGATCAGCAGGGTGTGTGCGAGGGCGAGGGAGACGGTGCAGCGGCCTCCCCAGGCGTGCCAGCGGGCGAGCCGGTCGGTGCCGATGGTGTGGTCGAGAAGTGGCATACGGGCCATGAGCGCCAGCAGTACCGCGCAGGCGTATCCGGCCAGGAGGCCGGTGATACGTCCCGCGCCGGTCAGCCACGCCGCCGGGCCGGCCACCGAGGTCGTGTCGCTCCACCACAGAGCCAGCACCCCCGCGACGCCGCCCCAGATGACCAGCGGCACCAGGAACGGGACAAGGCTGCGGCGCGGGCGCCGGTGGCGCAGCCCGCGGCGGGCATAATTTGTGGAACTGAACATGGTGGTCATCGGGCTCCTCCGGATATGACGCACGCTCCGGCGATGGGTAGCCAGCCTCACAGCCCAACCTCTGTGTACCTTCTGAAACGGCGCGGTGGATCGCTCTCAGCTCTGGTTCAGAGGAAACTCAGAGGCACGCCTCACCCCTGACGCGGCCCGCGCCGGGGGATGCTGAAGGAATCATGGACGAGCCGCGTACGCCACCGCTTCTGCACCGCCCGGACGGAGACCCGGTACGGATCCTCGTCGTCGACGACGAACCCGACGTCACCGATGTCCTGGCCGGGGTCATGGCCGGCGAGGGCTGGCAGGTGCGCACCGCGGGCGACGGTGCGACCGCGCTGGCGTCGGCCCGTGATTTCCGGCCCGACGCGGTGGTACTGGACTGGATGCTGCCCGACCTGGACGGCCTGGAGGTCCTGCGGGCCCTCAGACGGGAGATGCCCCGGGTGTGCGTACTGTTCCTGACCGCCCGCGACGCGGTCGAGGACCGCATCGCCGGGATCACCGCGGGCGGCGACGACTACGTCACCAAGCCCTACAGCCTGGAGGAAGTCCTGGCCCGGCTGCGAGGGCTGATGCGGCGGGCCGGAATGACCGCCGGGCCGGGCACGGACCGGCTCACCGTCGGAGACCTCACCATGGACGAGGAAGCCCGGGAGGTCCGGCGCGGCGGGGCCGACGTCGAGCTGTCCCGCACCGAGTTCGAACTCCTGCGCTTCCTCATGCGCAATCCGCGCCGGGTCCTGTCCAAGGCCCAGATCCTCGACCGGGTCTGGGCCTACGACTTCGGCGGCCGCGCCCACATCGTCGAGCTCTACATCAGCTACCTGCGCAAGAAGATCGACGTCGGCCGCACCCCGATGATCCACACCGTGCGCGGCGTCGGCTACGTCCTCAAGCCGGAAGCCTCGTGAGGCGCCTGCGACTCCGGACGCTGCGCGGCCAGCTCACCGCCGGACTCGTCGTCCTGCTCGCCCTCGCCTGTCTCGCCGTCGGGATCACCACCTCCCTTGCTCTGCGCGGCTTCCTGATGGGGCGCCTGGACCAGCAGCTCTCCGCGTCCGGCGGCCGGTTCGCAGCCAGCCTGGAACACGAGACCGAACGCGACGCCGACAACAGCGCCGACACCAGGGGCCAGGCCGAGGCGACCTTCGGCGCCCGACTCCTGGACGGCAACGTCACCCAGACTGCCGTCGTCGACGACGCCACCGACCGTCCCCTCCAGCTCACCCCTGAAGACCGCCAAACCCTGGCGGGAATCCCTGTGGGCGGAGGTGGGTACAGCATCCGCCTCTCCGCTCTGGGGAAGTACCGCGTCACGGCTGTCCGGGGCGACGACCAGGACACACTGATCACGGGATTGCCCCTGCACCCCGTGGAAGAGACCGTCCACCGCCTCGAAGCGGCCGAAGCGGTGCTGTTCGGAGCCGCGCTCATGGCGACCGGCATCGCCGGAGCCGTGTGGGTGCGGATCTCCCTGCGTCCTCTTCAGAAGGTCACGGCCCGAGCGGCGGAGGTCGCCAGGCTGCCGCTCGCCAGCGGCGAGATCGCCATGCCCGGTCCCCTCTCCGACACCGACCCCCGCACGGAGGTCGGCCAGGTCGCCACGGCCCTCAACCACATGCTCGGCCACGTCGAAGACGCCCTCACCCGCCGACAGGCCAGCGAGGAACGTCTGCGGCACTTCGCCGCCGACGCCAGCCACGAACTGCGCACTCCCGTCGCCAACATCCGTGGCCACGCCGAACTCGCCCTGCGGCACCACAGACCCGTCCCCGCCGAAGTCCGCCACGCCCTGGAACGCATCGACAGTGAGTCCGTGCGCATGACCCGCCTCGTCGATGACCTGCTGCTTCTCGCGCGTCTGGACGCCGGACGGCCCCTCGAACACGAGCCGGTCGACCTTACCCTGCTGATCCTGAACGCGACGGACGACGCCCGCGCCGCCGGCCCCGGCCACCACTGGCTCCTGGACCTCCCCGAAGAACCGGTCACCGTCACGGGCGACGCCCACCGTCTCCAGCAGGCGATCGGCAATCTCCTCGCCAACGCCCGAACCCATACGCCGACCGGCACCGACGTGACCATTACCCTCACGAAGGAACGGACCACCGTCCTGGTGGACGTGAGTGACAACGGCCCCGGCATTCCCGAGGAACTCCAACCCGAAGTCTTCGGCCGTTTCGTCCGCGCGGACCACGCCCGCTCCCGCAGCACGGGAAGCACCGGCCTGGGCCTTGCCATCGTCCACGCCGTCATCGCCGCCCACGGCGGAACCGCCACCGTCACCAGCCGCCCCGGACACACCACCTTCCGCCTCGCACTCCCCGGCTGAACCGTTCGGCCTGTCCACCTCCGACAGCAGGCTCTCCAGGCCCGGTGCTGCCGCAAGACCGGACGCGAGACGTCACGCGAACCCGAAGATGCGGGCGATGAAGTATCCGGCGAAGACGATCGAGCCCAGCACCACCACCGCCGCCCAGAACAGGGGGTGCTCCCAGATGCCCCCGTCCGGGCGCTCGACGTGTGCCTCGCTTATGCAGCCCTCGGCGGGAGGAGTCTCCCCGGGCGGCGTGAGTGAAATAGCCATGCCTCCACCATCCTCCCGTCGGGCCCGGAGCGCGCGGCGCGCGGCCGCAGCCGATGGGCGCACGCGTGCGTCCGTACGGAGTCCGGCTGGGCCCATAAGCGCTGCGGAGGCCCGGATCGGGGCACCGTCAAGGAATGCCTGCCGTTTCCACGCCCGCGCCCGTCGTCAAACTCGTCCAGCGGACCACCGAGCCGGCCGCGACACAGACGCTGCGGTCGACGGCGGCGGCCGTCATCGCCTTCGCGGCGGCCGAGTGGCTCCTGCCCGACCCTCACCCCTCGCCCCTCACGGCACCCCTCACCGCCCTCCTCGTGGTGCAGGTGACGCTCTACGCCACGCTCACCACAGGGATCCGGCGTGTGAACGCAGTCGTCGTCGGGGTGCTGATCGCCAGCGCGTTCAGCTCCCTCGTCGGCCTGAGCTGGTGGAGTCTCGGGCTGACCATCTTCAGCGCCCTGCTGATCGGTCGGCTCGTACGGGTCGACGAGTTCGTACCCGAGGTGGCGATCAGCGCGATGCTGGTCCTCGGCGTCGCGCAGGTCGCCTACACCGCCTGGGAGAGGGTGCTGGAAACACTGATCGGCGCCGGTGTCGGCCTGCTCTTCAACCTCCTTTTCGCGCCACCGGTCTGGGTCGAGTCCGCGGGCGCGTCCATCAGCGGCCTGGGGAACCGCATAGGGAGCATGTTCCGGACCCTGGGCGATGAGGTCTGCGGCAACATCCCCGTCCGCGAAGCCGCCGCGCGCCTGCACGAGGCCCGCCGGCTGGACCACGACATCGTGGAGGTCGACGCGTCCCTGCGGCGGGCCGAGGACAGCCTGACGCTCAACCCCCGGGTCCGGCAGGGGCTGCTCTACCGCGTCGTGCTGCGCACCGGTCTCGACACGCTGGAGATCTGCGCCGTGGTCCTCCGCGTCCTGACCCGTACCCTGACGGACCTGGCCAAGGCCCGCACGGACGAGTCGCTCTTCCCCGAGGACGTGGCAGCGTGCCTCAGAGAACTCTTCACGCACATGTCCGATGCCATCGAGGGCTTCGCGGATCTGATCACGACGTCGATCGCCGAGAGCGGCGAAGAAGCCGAGGAACGCCTGGCCGACGCGCTCGCCCGCAGCCGCAGAGCGCGCGACCGGGTGGCTGACCTCCTGCTCGAGGACGTACAGGAGTACCCCCGGCAGTGGCAGCTGCACGGCGCGCTGCTGGCCGAGGTCGACCGCATCCTCGACGAACTCGACATCGACAAGCGGACGGAGCGCCTGGCCGAGGAACTGGACCGGCGATCCGCGGAGATGCACGAACACCACCGGCGGCTGCGAGCGGTCTCCCGGCGGCTGCGCGGGGCCACCCCGGCGCGGATCCGGCCCGGTCAATGATCCGATGAGTCCGGTCAGTCCGCCGGGTCAACGGCCGGCCGGCCCTCCGCCGGTCTGGTGCGACGCCGGTGGCTGGTGTCGCACCAGGGGTACATCCGGCTCCGCCGGCAGATGCAGATCGCCACGACGAAACGGTCCGAGACGGCGACCGAGCCGTCCGCACACGTGACCTCGACGGGCCCCTCCACCAGCAGGGGCCCGTCGTCCTCCAGAGAGACCTGCCGCGGGTGTTCAGGGCTGCTCGGCACGGATGACCACCAGTTCCTCAGTCATGTCGCCGTCGCCCATCAGACCCGTCCGGCGCAGCCACCGCAGCCGGGACTTAAGGACGCGCCCGAGAGGTACGTGGGCGCGGTCGCTGACGTGGGCCCGCAGCCCGGCGTCCTGCAGTCGGCGCACAGTGGTGTCGCTGTCGCAGAGCCCGGAGTGCACCATCAGGAGCCTGCCACCGGGGCGCAGCGCGGCGGGAGCCGCGGCACAGACCCGGTCCAGGATCGCCCGGCCGTCCCGGCCCGCGTCCCAGGCGCGAGCCGCACTGTGGCCGGAAGGCGGGCCGACGGGGGACGGCACATAGGGCGGGTTGCAGATCACGAGGTCGTAGGAGCGGCCCGGCAGTGCCGAGAGGAGATCGCTGCGCTGCACCGTGATGCGGTGGCGCCGCACGAGCGCGTTCAGCCTGGCCGTCATCACCGACCGCCATGCGATGTCCACGGCCGTCACCCGCGCACCGAGCTGCGCCGCGTGCAGAGCGAGCGCACCGCTGCCCGTTCCGAGATCCAGTACCTCGGCGCCGGCATGTATCTCCTCCCGGTCGAGTGCCGCGACGAGCAGACGTGTGTCGTGCTGCGGCGCGTACACGCCCGGAAGTGTCATCAATCGGACGGAACGGGTGGCCTCGGCCGTGTCTGCGGACATCTGTGACTCCCTTCACTGCTGCGTCGTGCGGGGGATACGGAACGCGGGTCAGGCCTGCCAGTCGGCCAGCAGCCGTTCTCCGAGCCGGTCCTCGAGGAACGAGGTGGCGGTGATGCCGAAGGCGATGTCGGGCGCCAGGCCCGGTTCGTCCGCGAGCAGGCCGCCGATGACGTCGCGGCGTACCACCTGCTCGTGGACCGCGTCGGCCTCGACGTGCTCGGTGTAGAAGAACTCCGCCGCGGGTCCGGCGCCCGTGCGCTTCATCGCGTGGGCGAGGCGCCGCGACGCGGGGGAGGAGGTGATCTCGACGGCGGCGAAATGCCCTACGAGTGCCCCGCGCAGCCGACGGTGCAGGCCGAAAAGGGACATCATGTTGACCAGGGCCAGCATGGGAGCGCGGCCCTCGTCCAGGTAGCCGCCGTACGCGGTGTCGAGATCCAGGTCCTCCATCAGATCGGCGAACAGCCTGGCGTGGACGCGATCCGCCCGGCCGCCCCCGAACTCGTCGTACTCGATGGCCGCCATGCCCGCCTTCGCCCGCCCCGAGAGCCTCGGCAGGACCCAGGCGTGCGGGTCGGCTTCCTTGAGGTGGTAGAGGGACCGCTGGATGGCGTAGTCGCGCAGGTGACGCAGCTCGCCCCGGTCCTGGAGGAACCAGGAGACGCCGCTCCCGCGCACCGGTTCCTCGAGAAGCCCGTCCAGCAGGTCGTCCAGAACCGCCGCTTCCGTTGCGTCGCGCCTCAGCGCAGTCAGGAAGCGGTCCTCGAGCGCGGCACGCACCGCGAGCAGCGGCGGATCCCACTCCAGCTCAGGGCGCACGCCATGAAACCCCCGGTAGTGAAGCTCGTAACAGACGTAGAGGGCGAGCTGAAGATCGTCACCGTAGGGATCGGCATCCCCGGCCCGGGCCGGATCCGGCAGTGGGCCGCCGTCGCGCAGACAGCGGATCAACCCCTCGGAGAGAGGGCCTCGGCTGCGCGGAAGTGAAGGGCCTGTGCGGATACCTGACATGGGTTTCCTCCTGCCCACTCATGCCCCGGAGTCACACGGACGACCGAGATCGACTGTACGCCGAACGGCGGTGACCGGCCCGTCCTGACCGTCGCACCCGGACCGGCCGCTCAGCGGGGCACGCGAGCCCCCGACGCCACCGGTCAGGGGTCTCAGCCGCTCGGCCCGCCCCTCGTCCAGTCCAGCAGGCGTTCGACGGACCAGGTGGTGACCACCCGCTCGGCCGGCACCTCGCACTCCTCCGCGCGCGCACAGCCGTAGGGCTGCCAGTCGAGCTGCCCCGGGGCATGGGCGTCGGTATCGATCGAGAAGAGGGCTCCCGAGGCGACCGCCTTCCGGAGCAGGCGGCGCGGCGGGTCGAGCCGCTCAGGGCGGCAGTTGATCTCCACCGCCGTCCCCGCCTCAGCACATGCGCCGAACACACGATCGGCGTCGAACTCGGACTCGGGCCGTTTCTTCCCACCGAGGAGCCGTCCTGTGCAATGACCCAGGATGTCCGCGTGCGGATTGCGTACGGCCGTGAGCATCCGTTCCGTCATCGCCGCGGTGTCCATCCGCAGCTTGGAATGCACCGAGACGACCACCACGTTCAGACGCTCCAGCACCTCAGGGTCCTGATCGAGTGAGCCGTCGGCGAGGATGTCGCACTCGATACCGGTGAGCAGACGGAAGGGCGCCCACTGCTCGTTGAGCTCCGCCACGACCGACAGCTGTCGCAGGAGCCGCTCGGTCGACAGCCCGTTGGCCACGGTCAGCCGGGGTGAGTGGTCCGTGAGTACGGCCCACTCGTGGCCCAGCTCCATCGCGGTACGCCCCATGTCAGCGACGGGGCTGCCACCGTCGGACCAGTCGGAGTGCAGATGGCAGTCACCCCGGATCGCGGAGAGGAGACGCTCGCCGCCGGACACCAGCGGTCCCGACGCCTCGTGCTCCAGCCGCTCGAGATACCGGGGTGTCGCCCCGTCCAGTGCCTCCCTGATCACCTGGGCCGTTTTCGGGCCGATGCCGCGGACGGCCTCCAGCGATCCGTGCGCCGCTCGCTCCGCAACCCCCTCCCCGCCCAGCGTGCCGACGGCGTCCGCCGCCGTGCGGAAGGCCTTCACCCGGTAGGTAGACGCCTGCGACCGCTCCAGCAGGAACGCGATCCGCCGCAGGGCCTCTTCAGGATCCACGGTCAGGGCCTCTCGGTGTGGTGTGGGTGCCCGTGGGTGCGGCGGGCCTCCTTCATCTCGGCCTCGTAGAGGTGGCGCCGCCCTCCGGCGAGCTCGTCGCGCACCTGCTTCTCGACCTCGACGAACGGCCGGTAGTAGGTGTCGTCATAGGCCTCGACCACTTGGAAGGTCCAGCGACCGGGAAGAACGTTGCGGCCCAGGATCTCCCGCTCCACCAGATCGGCCTGTTCCGTGTGGCCACCCATTCGGAGCAGCTCCACCGCCCGGTCCAGTGTCAGGTCCGCACCGCCTGTGAGCTGGTGGAAGTCGTACAGGCGGCCTCGGGCGCGCTCCACCGTCTCCAACGCCTCCGACAACGCTCCCAGCGCCTCGACCGCGTTGTCGCCGACCCCGCGCGGCCGTACGTGCTCTTCGTCGTGCCCGGTCGGCTCAGAGGTGTCACCCATGACTACGACTCTGCACGCCCCACCGGTGCCGCGTCCCGCCGGGACGCCGAAAGGGTGAGTGCCCGCGCGCGCCTGCCCCCGGACGTCGAGATGCGGTGTATCCGATCCTGATCAGACTGGATCCCATGGCAGAGAACCGGCGCGCCCACTCCGGGAGCACAGCGAAAACGGCAGCCCCCCGCACTTCGTCCCGGCGAGGTCCCGAACACGCCGCCCGTGCCGCGTGCGAGAGCTTGGAACGGCTGATCTCCCACACCGCCGAGGGCGTCTCGGCCGTACGCAGGAACGACGACGGATGGTGCGTGGTCGTCGACGTGCTCGAAGTACCCCGCATCCCGGACACGACGAGCCTGCTGGCCTCCTACGAGGTGCAGATCGACGAACGGGGCGAGCTCATGGAATACACCAGGGTCCGCCGCTACAGGCGGGGCTCCGCGGACGAGTGACCCGTTTCGTTTCGCCCATCACCCGGAAGGACGCCACATGACCACCATGTACGCCGACGAAGTAGCCGTGTGCCCGCCGAGGGCCGGCACCCTCTACGACGTACTCGAACTCATCCTTGACCGCGGCATGGTCATCGACGTGTTCATCAGGGTGTCGCTGGTCGGCATCGAGATCCTCAAGATAGACGCGCGCATCGTGATCGCGAGCGTGGACACCTACCTGCGCTTCGCCGAGGCGTGCAACCGGCTCGACCTGGAGCGTGACTCGGGCAGCACCACCATCCCCGAACTGCTCGGTGGAGGCGTGGCCAAGTCCGTCGGCAAGCGCAAGGTGCGCAAGGCCGCGGAATCCGTGGGCGACTCCGTGCGCAAGGCGGTGGGGAGCGGTGACGACGATGACGACGACACGCAGGAGGAGCGTCCGAGGAAGCGCCGGGCACCCGCACGCGACAGTTCGAGCCGACGCCGGCGTGCGGAGGCGTGAGTTGTGACCCCCAGCGGCGTCTACGTATACGCGATCATCCCCGCGAAAGCGGCGCTCCCGCCCGGTGCGGCCGGCGTGGGCGGCCCACCGGCGCCGCTGCGGCTGGTCGGAGAGGGGAAGGTCCGAGCCGTCGTCAGCGATGCGCCACCCCAACTACGAGCGCGCAGAAGAGATCTGATGGCACACCAGGAACTTCTCCTGCGGCTCTCCGACGACGGCCCGGTCCTGCCCATGCGGTTCGGGGTGATCGCGCCGGACGAGGACTCCCTGCGGAACTCGCTGGGCGGCTCGCAGGCGGAGCACCTGGCGACGCTCGCGCATCTCGCCGGTGGGGTCGAGTTCAACCTCAAGGCGCTGCCCGCGCAGGACGCCCTGGCCGCGGTCGTGGCCGAGGAGAGGACCGTCCGGCGACTGCGTGAGGAGGTCCGCAGGCGCCCTGGGTACGAGGCGAGCGTCCGGCTGGGTGAGGCGGTGGCCACCGCTCTGTCACGCAGGGCCTCCGAGGCGGGGACGAAACTGGTGCGCGAGCTCACCCCCATGGCCCGTGCGGTGGCCCCCGCCCCGGAGGTTCACGGGTGCGTCCTGAACGTGTCCTTCCTCGTGGACCGGAGCTACAGCGACACCTTCGGGGCTACCGTGCGGCGTTTCGCGGACGCACACCGTGAGCGTGTCGACCTTCGGGTCGCGGGGCCTCTGCCCTGCTACAGCTTCGTCCCTTCCCGTGCGTCACGGTCCTCGGCGGGGGTCTGACATGGGACTCGTCTCCGGACTCCTGCTGCTGCCGCTGGCACCGGTCCGCGGTGTGGTCTGGGTCGCCGAGAAGGTGAACGAAGCAGCCGACCGCGAGTTGCACGACCCGGGCGTCATCCGGGCGCAACTTGCTGCTCTGAACGATGAGTTGGAGGACGGCGGTATCAGCCTGGAGGAGTTCGAACGGGAAGAGGAGAAGCTGCTCGACCGGCTTCACGCCGCACGAGCCCGCTCCGCGCCGAACCATCGAAGGTGACTTAACCATGGAAGACCAGACGAAGGCGACACTCGCGGCAGCCCTGGTGGGCGGTTACGTACTCGGTCGAACCAAGAAGGGCCGGCTCGCGCTCTCCATCGCGACCTACCTGGCAGGCAGGCGCTTCGGCCTGGAGCCGCGCCAGCTCGCCGCGGAGGGCTTGCGCAGGCTGAGCGAGGTGCCACAGTTCGCCGAGCTCCAGGAACAGTTGCGCGGCGACGTGCTCGAGTCCGGCAAGAAGGCGCTCACAGCAGCAGCGGACCGGGGCATGAACTCCCTGGCCGATGCCCTCAGCGACCGGACGGCGCGGCTCGGGGAGCGGGGCGACGACGAAGGCGAGGGTGAAGAAGGCGAGGAGCCCGAGGACGAGGAGTACGACGAGGAAGAGGGCGAGCCCGAGGAGGAGGGCGAGTACGAGGAGGAAGAGGAGCCCGAGGAAGAGGAAGAGGAGCCCGAAGAGGAGGAGCCCGAAGAGGAAGAAGAAGAGGAGGAGGAGCCCGAGGACGAGGAGCCGGAGGAGCAGGAGGCGCCGGCACCGAGCAGCCGCCGGGGGAGCGGCAGGAAGGCGGCTGCCAAGAAGTCCGCCCCCGCGAAGAAGGCCCCACCTGCGAACAAGGCACCCGCCAAGAAGGCCGCGCCCGCCAAGAAGGCCACCGGCAAGAAGGCACCCGCCAAGAAGGCCACCGGCAAGAAGGCACCTGCGAAGAAGGCACCTGCGAAGAAGGCACCCGCCAAGAAGGCTGCAGCAAGCAAGAAGACCACCACAGCCAAGAAGACATCGTCATCGAAGCGAGCCGCGTCCCGCGGCGGACGGCGGAGGTAGGCAGCCATGGCCAGGACGGACAAGGAAGAGCCCGAGGCGGAAGAGTCGGGCATGGACCGCCTCCGCGGGGAGTTCACGAACTTCCTCGGCGCCCAGACCGAGAAACTGGCGCAGAAGGCGGGCGACAAGCTGACCGGCCTCACGGGCCAGCTCACCGACATGGCCGAGAACGGCGGGTCCCTGCCGTCGGTCGCCTCCCGCGTCCTCAAGGGCGAATCACCGGTGAAGGCATTCGTCGCCGACAAGGCCGGGAGCGTCAAGGACAACGTCGTGGGCAAGGCGAAGGACGCGTTCGGTGGGGGCAAGGGCAAGAGCCAGTCCGGCAGCGGTAAATCCATGAACATCGTCGAGTTCCTCGACGTCGGCGTGCCCCTGCGAACCGCTTACGACCACTGGACGCGTTACGACAAGTTCGGCAGCTTCACCAAGGGCGTTCAGTCGGTCTCGATGGACGAGGAGATGGAGAGCGACTGGAAGGTCAAGATCGGCCCCTCCTCGCGCAGCTTCAAGGCGACGGTCCAGGAACAGGTGCCCGACGAGCGCATCGTGTGGACCTCTGAGGGGTCCAAGGGCTCCACGCGCGGCTGCGTGAGCTTCCACGAACTCGCACCGAGCCTGACCCGGATCGTCCTGGTGATTGAGTACTACCCCTCCGGATTCTTCGAGAAGACGGGCAACCTGTGGCGTGTGCAGGGCCGTCGGATGCGACTCGACTTCAAGCACTTCCAGCGGTTCGTGACGCTCACCGACGAAGAGCCCGAGGGCTGGCGCGGTGAGATCCGCGAAGGCGAGGTTGTGCAGTCGCACGAAGAGGCCATGGAGGAGGAAGAGTCGGAGAACGAGGACACAGAGTCCGACGACTCCGATGAGGAGGGCGCGGAGTACGAGGACGAGGAGGAGCCCGGGGAGGAGGACGACGACTCGGACTACGAGGACGAGGATGAGCCCGAGGGCGAAGAGGACGATGACGAAGAGGAGGAGCCCGAAGAGGAGCCCGAGGAGGAGGAAGAGGACAGCGCTCCCAGGAAGCGGCGCGGACGGAGGGCGTCGCGGTGACCGATCTCGATATCGGGCGGGATGCCTACGCCATCCCGGGGCCTCCGAACACCAATCTCGCCGACATCCTCGAACGGGTCCTCGACAAAGGCATCGTCATCGCCGGCGACATCAAGATCGACCTTCTGGACATCGAGCTGCTCACCATCCGGCTCCGCCTTTTCGTCGCTTCCGTGGACACCGCGAAGAAGGCGGGAATCGACTGGTGGGAGACGGATCCGGCGCTGAGTTCGCGCGCCGCCCGCAACTCTCTCGAAGACGAGAACCGTGAATTGCGCGATCGGCTGGAAGCTCTCGAATCGAAGAAGGACGAGATTCCGGCCGCCGGCCGATGAGCAAGGAGAAGAGAGCCACATGACGGACCGGGGTCCCGAACCCACTGACGACAGCCGGACTTCGGACGACGCCGAAGCTCCGGACGACAGCGCTCTCTACGTATTCGCGGTGTGCTGCTCCCCGGCCACGGGCGTTCTCGCCGGCCTGCAGGGTGTCGCCGGGGGCGGGCCTCTGCGTCAGATGCCCTTCGGCGAGCTCACCGCGGTCGTCCAGACCGTCCGGGCCGCCGACTTCACCGACGAGGTGTGGCAGGCCCGAATGTCCGACCGTGCCGAACTCGAAGAGTACGCGCGCGCTCATCACCAGGTGGTTTCGGCAGCCGCCGCGTCGTGTCCGACCGTTCCGCTTCCGCTGGCCACCCTGTACCACGACGAGGAACGGGCCCGACAAGCCCTGGTAGCCGAGACCCCTCGCTTCCGCACCGCCCTAGAACGCACGACCGGCCGCTCCGAATGGGGTGTGAAGGTCTACGCGGCCGTTCTGCCGGCAGCAGCCGCGGATGCCGCTCCGCGAAGCGCGGCGGTTCCCGCAGAGCGGAGCCGCCCGGCGCCCGGGGCCGGCCTCGCCTATCTGGAACGCAAGCGCGGCCTGCAGGTAGAGCGCGAACAGCGCTACGAGGAATCCCTCCGCCTCGCCGAGTCGGTGGACGCCGCGTTCCACGGCGTCGCCGCCGCGGGGCGTCGGCTGAGGCTGCACGGTCCGGAACTCGCGGAGGACGGCCGGGTCCAGGTCCTCAACGCCACCTACCTGGTCGAGGAGGACCGGATCACCGAGCTCGACCGGCTCACCCGGGCGTTGCGAGACACGACCGGTGCCCGGATCGAGGTCACGGGACCGTGGGTGCCGTACTCCTTCGTCGGTGAGGTGTAGGGATGCCGCACAACGTGGTGCCCTGGGACAACCCCGAACCTCTGAGCGGGCCCATCGGGGTGCCACTCGTCGATCTGCTCGACCGGGTACTGGCGACGGGCGTGGTGATCAGCGGTGACCTCGTCATCGCGATCGCGGACGTTCCGCTGGTGCGGCTCTCCCTGCATGCCCTGCTCTCCTCCGTGAACGAACGCGTGCCCGCGCCCTGGGCGGATGGAGGGCCGCTGTGACGGACTCACGGATCGACGTCGACTCGGACCGGCTCGGCCGGGACCTCGTGGCGCTGGTACTGACCGTGGTCGAGCTGTTGCGCCAGCTCATGGAACGGCAAGCGATCCGTCGCATCGATCAGGGGGACCTCTCCGACAGCCAGGTGGACGAGATCGGGACGACGCTCATGCTGCTCGACCAGCGCATGGCCGAGCTCTGTGAGCAGCACGGGGTGCGCCCGGAGGACCTCAACCTCGACCTCGGTCCACTGGGCACCCTGCTGCCCCGCGACTGACCTCGTGGCGGGTCGCGGGGGCTCACCTGCATTCTGACGGCCTGTCCGGGCCCACCTGGTGTTCGATTGGCGGAGCTGTCCGGCCCGCTTTAACGTCAACGAGTGAACGTTCCCGAGCAATGCCGACTCGTGTGGCACGGAGCGCTATGACGAATCCCCGGTCGAATTCCGCGACCGTTGCCGATTCCCCGAAGCGGGGACACGGCAACGGCATCGCGCTGCTCGTCATCGCCTCCTGTCAGCTGATGGTGGTCCTCGACATCACCATCGTGAACATCGCTCTGCCCCACATCCAGAGCTCACTCGGTTTCTCGACCGAGAACCTGTCGTGGGTGGTCAATGCCTACACCCTCACCTTCGGCGGATTGCTCCTGCTCGGTGGACGGTTGGGTGACATCCTCGGCCGCCGACGGGTCTTCGTCTTCGGTGTCCTTCTGTTCGTGCTCGCCTCCCTGCTCGGTGGTCTCTCGCAGGACGCCTGGCAACTGCTCGCCTCGCGCGCACTGCAGGGTGTGGGTGGCGCGATCGCTTCCCCGACGGCCCTCTCCCTCATCACCACGACCTTCCGTGAAGGGCCCGAGCGCAACCGGGCGTTCGGGGTGTTCGCGGCGGTCTCGGCGGGCGGGAGCGCCATCGGGCTGCTCGCGGGCGGCGTGCTGGTGGAGTGGCTCGACTGGCGGTGGGTCTTCTTCGTCAACGTCCCCATCGGCCTGCTGATCGCGTTCGCGACGCCTCGTTACATCAAGGAGTCCGAACGCCACCCGGGTCACTTCGACCTCCTCGGCGCATTCACCTCCACGCTCGGCATGGTGTTGCTCGTCTACGGCTTCATCCGGGCGTCCGAGGACGGCTGGACCGACTCCCTGACCATCGGGGCCTTCGCGGGCGCCGTCGTCTTCCTCGGGGTCTTCCTGGCGGTGGAGAGCCGGTCGAGGCAGCCGATCACACCGCTGCGCATGTTCCGCGACCGCAATCGCGCAGGCACCTACGGCATGATGCTCAGCCTGTCCGCGGCGATCTTCGGAATGTTCTTCTTCCTGACTCTCTTCGTGCAGAACATCCTCGACTTCAGCCCGCTGCGGGCGGGCCTGGCATTCCTGCCGGTGAGTGTGATCATCGCCATCAGCGCGGGAATCGCCTCGCAGTTGCTGCCGAAGTGGGGCCCCAAACCCTTCTTGGTGGTGGGCGCGATCTTCGCGGCGGCGGGACTGGGGTGGCTCACCCTGACCGACGTCGACAGCACCTACCTGGGGAGCATCCTCGGACCCCTGCTGGTCTTCGGGTTCGGCATGGGCATGCAGTTCGTCTCGCTCACGCTGATGGCGGTCTCCGGCGTGGCACCCAGAGAGGCAGGAGCGGCCTCCGGAGTCCTCAACGCCACCCAGCAGGTGGGCGGATCGCTGGGGCTCTCCATCCTGGTCACCGTTTTCGGCACCGCCAGCCGCAACGAGGCGAAGGACCAGGTCCCCAGCTTCCTCGCCGAGTCGACCCCGGCCCAGAAGCTGCAGTTCCGCAGAACGGGTGAACTCCCGTCGCCGTGGGGCGACCAGGTTCTCGCGTCGGGCGTCTCCCAGGCCTTCGTGGTCGCGGCCGTCTTCTCGGTCGTAGCCGCGCTGATCGCCCTGCTGGTCATCCAGGTGCGTGCGTCCGACCTCGAACGCCTTCGGGGCGGCGGGGCCATGGCGCCTTCGACCGCCGAAGAGGCATAAGGCGCCTCCGGAGCGTCCGCCGGGAGAGAGACGGGCCGGCCGAGGCTGGCCCGGCCGCCCTTCCGCATCAGACCAGTTCGACGAGACGGATGTAGCGCCCCCAGTCCCAGTTGACGCCCGGGTCGGTGTGGTCGCTGCCCGGCACCTCGTGGTGGCCGATGATGTGCGCGCGGTCCCTGGCCAGGCCGTAGCGGTCGCAGATGTCCGCGGTGAGCCGCGCCGACCGCTCGTACATCGTGGGTGTGAAGTACGAGGGCTGGTCCACCCAGCCCTCGTGCTCGATGCCGATGCTGCGGGCGTTGTAGTCCCAGTCCCCCGCGTGCCAGGCGATGTTTCGCTCGCGCACGCACTGCGCCACGAAGCCGTCTCCCGAACGCACCACGTAGTGGGCCGACACCCGTGTGGCCGGATCCGCGAAGATTCCGATCGTCTCGGTGAACGTCTGCTGGGCGACGTGGATGACGATCCGGTCGACCTGATGGCCCGAACGCCTGTTCGCGGACGTGCGGTTGACGGGGGCCGCGGGAAACCACTGTGCCTGCGGGTAGTCCGTGACCGAGGTCGGAGTGGCCACCGCGCGGACCGAGGCCGGCAGGAGTGCCGCCGTGGCGGTCACCGCGGCGCCCTGAAGGATCCTTCTGCGCTGCACCGGCACTCCTGGGGATGGAACCTCGTCACGACGTACGGCTGAAGGACGCGCCGCCCCGGCCTACGGTTCCCCGCGCGAGGGCACCGCGCGCCGCTCTTCGCACCGGGGTGACGCGTCCCGCGGGCAGCCGGAGCCTCAGTCGGAGGCCACGGCTGCCAAGGCGGCGGCGGGGTCCGCGGCCGCGGGGCCGGCGGACACCCAGCGTCCCCGCACCTTGCGGTAGGGCCACCAGCGCCCGTCGCGCCCGAACCGCAGCTGCGTACCCGAACCCGACTCCGTCCAGCGGTTGTTCACAACAAGGAATCGCGGTACCTCGCCCTCCTCCCACGCCGCCGCGAGCTGTGCCGCCGCCCGGGCGAGGTCGTCAGCGCAGGGCTGCCATTCCTCGTCGTGGACCGCAAGGGCCGCGCTCCCGCCGTGACGCCAGGCCTGCACGGCGTCGTCGAGTCCGGCGCCCTGCCTGCCCGCGGCGGAGGCGAGACGCGCCATCAGCGCGCTCCCGGGCCAGCCCTCGGCTGCCATGCGTACGGCGTCCTCGCCGAGCGTCAGTTCCGCCGCCAGAGGACGGAGTGCGTGACCCGGTGCAAGCGCCTCCACCAGCATGGCGAAGGCGCGTGCGGCGCTGTCCGCCGCCAGGAAGCTCAGTGCGGCGGGGTCGATACCGGCAACAGGCACGGTCTCGGCGTCCAGCGAGGGCGGCGTGCCCGGCTCCTCGGGCGGACCCGGGGGCAGGGGAAGAGACGGCAGGATGTCCCGCGCGGCGAAGACCTCGTCGGCCCGAACCCCTTGCGCCGGCGCTCCGGCGATCCCCTCCGCGTTCGTCGCGGGCCCCACCGCGCCGGCCGCGCGCGCCACGCTCCGGGCCTGCAGCTCGTCGATCAGCCGCCGCTCACCACGCCCCCGCAGGAGCATCAGCACGAAGGGATCCTGATCCAGGAGTCGTGCGACCTGGTAGCACAGGGCGGCCGAGTGCGGGCAGTGGTCCCAGGCCTCGCAGCCGCAGTGCGGGTCCAGGTCGCCGATGCCCGGCAGCAGGTCGACCCCCGCAGCCGCGGCGTCCTCCACCAGGTGCGGCGGCATCTCGCGGTCGAGCAGCGCGGCGATGTGCCCGGACCGCTCGGAGGCCATGTCCAGGAACCGGTCCCACTCCTCTTCACCCAGTTCCTGGAGCAGCACATCACTTCGGTACGCCGTCGAGTCCCGGTCCTGTACGACCGCGGTCAGCCGGCCAGGCCGCACGGACACCGCGCCGACGCGGCCTTCCCGGGCCAGCCTGCGCCCCTTCTTGAGCTGCGCCCCGTCCAGCGCCGTTTCCTCCAGCGACTTCAGCCACGCCCGCCCCCACCAGGACGTGGCGAAACAGCGGCCCTGCGCCGGCGGCAACGCGGCGAACGTACGCTCCGGCTCGGTGCTGTCGTTCATCGTGCGCCCCCTCGCAGCTCGACCAGTTCGGCCAGCTCGGCATCGGTCAGTTCCGTCAGCGCGGCCTCGTCTGCGCCGAGTACCGCGTCCGCGATCCCCTGCTTGCGGGCCAGCATCGCCGCGATCCGGTCTTCGATCGTCCCCTCGGCGATCAGCCGGTGCACCTGCACCGGCTGGGTCTGCCCGATCCGGTACGCACGGTCGGTCGCCTGCGCCTCGACCGCCGGGTTCCACCAGCGGTCGAAGTGCACGACGTGGCCGGCCCGGGTCAGGTTGAGCCCCGTGCCGGCGGCCTTGAGCGACAGCAGGAACACCGGTGCCACGCCGGCCTGGAAGCGGTTCACCATGGCTTCCCGCTCGGCGACCGGGGTCCCTCCGTGCAGGAACTGGGTCGGTACATCCCGCGCCGCCAGATGGTGTTCCAGCAGGCGGCCCATCTGGACGTACTGGGTGAACACCAGCACGCTCGCACCCTCGGAGAGGATTGTGTCGAGCAGTTCGTCCAGCAGCTCCACCTTTCCCGACCGGTCCACGATCCGGGGCCGTTCCTCCTTGAGGTACTGTGCGGGGTGGTTGCAGATCTGCTTGAGCGCCGTCAGCAGCTTCACGATCAGCCCGCGCCGCGCGAAGCCGTCCGCCCCGGAGATCTCGGCGAGAGTCTCGCGGACCACCGCCTCGTACAGCCCGGCCTGCTCCGCCGTGAGGGACACCGGGCGATCGGTCTCCGTCTTGGGAGGCAGCTCGGGTGCGATGCCCGGGTCGGACTTTCGGCGCCGCAGCAGGAACGGACGGACAAGCGAGGCGAGCCGCTCGGCGGCCGCGGGGTCGTTCCCGCTTTCGACCGCGCTCGCGTACCGGTCGCGGAACGTACCGAGCTTCCCGAGCAGCCCCGGCGTCGTCCAGTCGAGGATCGCCCACAGCTCGGAGAGGTTGTTCTCCACCGGGGTTCCGGTGAGCGCGACGCGCGCACCCGCTCCGATGGTCCGCAGGTGCCTGGCGGTGGCCGAGCGGGGGTTCTTGACGTGCTGTGCCTCGTCGGCGACGACCATGCCCCAGGAGGCCCGTGCCAGCCGCGCCGGGTCGAGGCGCATGGTGCCGTAGGTCGTGAGGACGAACTCGCCGTCGCCGATGTCGTCCAGCGCGCGCGACGGGCCGTGAAAACGCCGGACCGGCGTGCCCGGGGCGAACCGCTCGATCTCCCGCTGCCAGTTGCCCATCAACGAGGTGGGGCAGACGACGAGCGTGGGCCCCGCGGTCGATCCGGTCTCCTGCCGGTGCAGGTGGAGCGCGATGAGTGTGATGGTCTTGCCGAGCCCCATGTCGTCGGCGAGGCAGCAGCCGAGACCGAGCGAGGTCATCGTCACCAGCCAGTTCAGGCCGCGCAGCTGGTAGTCGCGCAGTTCGGCGCCTAGCGCCGCCGGCTGACCCACCGCCTGTGCCGTCGGTGACCCGGGGTCCGCGAGGCGCGATCGCAGCTGTTCGAGCCAGCCCGTCGCGGACACCTCGACCCGGCGCCCGTCGATGTCCGTGGTCCCTGTCAGTACGGCACCCAGGGCGTCGATCGGAGTGACTCTGCGGTCCTGGGTCCGCCGCGCGAGGCGGATCTCCCCCGGGTCGACGAGCACCCACTGGTCCCGCAGCCTGACCAGAGGTCTGCCGGCCTCCGCGAGCCGGTCCAACTCCTCACGTGTCAGCGTCCGGTCGCCCAGCGCGAACCACCAGTCGAAGGCCAGGAGCGCTTCGGGCGAGAGGAAGGACGGGGCCCCCGCTCGGGGCCGCGTCTCCGTCACGCCGCTGTTGTCCGCCCGGCCGATCACCGCCCGGGTGGTGAGCTTCCGCGCCGGTTCCTTCGGCCAGTGCACTTGGACGCCCGTCGCGGCGAGCGCCCGGGCAGCCGGCCCCAGCAGCTCCGCGATCTCCTCGTCCGACGGCTCGATCGCGTCCGGCACCGGGGCGGACAGCAGGGGTGCCAGCGGCGGCCACGCACGCGCCGCGCGGCGCAGGGCGAGCAAGGCGTCCATCCGGGCGCGGGGACCGAGAAGCGACGCGGCGGGGGAGCGGGCGGCCCACACGTCCACCGCGTCGGCGACGAGCGTGGGCTCCCGGACGCTGTGGATCTGCAGGACGGCACGGAAGGAAGGTGTTTCGCCGCAATCGCCCTCCCCGCCTTCCACCCGGGCGAGCCCCGAGACCTCGACCCGCAGGGAGAGGCGCACACCGGCATCGTGCCCGGCCGCCACATCCGCCGCCCACGGCCGCAGCGCGGGCAGGTGCTGCACCTCTCGGCCGGCGAACGCCGGGGCACCTGCGAGCGATTCGGCCGCCGGGGTCCGTGGCAGCCCGTCCACCACCGCGTCGACGAACGCCCGCAGCAGTGACTCGGGTTCGGCCAGCAGCAGCGGATCGGCCGCCGCGTCCAGTGGTACCGCATGCGCGGACGGCGGCATCGAGGCTGCCAGGACCCGGATCCGTTCGAGATCGTCCGCGGTCAGGGGGCCGGCACGCCAGGCCTCGCGGTCCGTGGCGCTCAAACCCGGCAGCAGCAGTCCGCGCGCGACGAGTTGGAGCGAGAACACGCCTGCGGCGCCCCAGAACGCGGCCGAGGGCGAGGCCCCGACGCCGGCCCGCGCACGTGTCAGGACCGGTAGCGCGTCCTTCACCGGCAAGAGCAACGCCGGTACGGCGTAAGGGCGGATGTCACTGCCGACGACTGTCAGTTCCTCAGGACTGCCAAGATCACCGGGTGGGGTGCTACCGTCCGGGTTCCAGAACGCGATCAGGCCGGTACGGGCCGGATCCGCGGGGATGAAGACTGCGGAGCAGCGGGACAGTTGAGTGATCTCGTGGAGTGTTGCCGCAGGGAGCCTGTGCACAGCGATGTCGAATTCCTCAAATTTGACTAGTGAGCCCGGGGTCGCCGAGGGTACCTCACCCACGGCCCGTTCCAGGAGAAGCCCACAGTGATCCACTCACTGGATTCTGCCTTCTGAGGCTTGGGGTACAGCTCGCCCCACCACCGGACACGGGGGATTGCCCCCGCACTGCCGGGGTGATGGCGCCATAGCTGCCACGGGCCCGTTCTTCGTACGTTTGACCAGGTCAGAGCAGATGCCCAGAAACCGGAGACGTCATGCCCCAGGCGGTAGCAGCCACCGTTGCGCCACACCCCCGAGACGGATCGGAGAGTCCGGCGGGCTCGCAGGCCGCAGGCAGTGATTTCGCACCACTCCTCAAGACCGTCAAGGGGCGGGGTCTCCTCGAGCGGCGGACCGGCTGGTACGCGAGGGGAATCGCCGCGAACCTGGCAGCCCTCGGCGTGGTGTTCACCGGCATGGTGTTCCTGGGTGACACCTGGTGGAACATGTTTCTCGCCCTGCCGCTGGCCGTCCTGTGGACCCGTACCGCCTTCTTCGGACACGACGCGGGACACGCCCAGATATCCGGTGACCGCAAGGCCGCCCGGATCATCGGACTCGTGCACGCCAACCTGCTCCTGGGTATGAACGAGGCGTGGTGGAACGACAAGCACGTACGCCACCACGCCAACCCCAACCACATCGACAAGGACCCCGACGTCGGTGTCGGCGCCCTGGTGTGGACGCAGAAGCAGGCCGCGCAGCGCGAGGGATTCGCCCGCCGCCTCACCCGCAACCAGGCCCGCCTCTTCTTTCCTATGCTGCTGCTCGAAGGCATCGCCCTCAAGATCTACGGCTTCCAGTTCCTGCGGCGTCAGCCCGGCCGTGAACGTGCCGTCTCCGGCCTTCTGCTCGCCGGTCATCTCGCCCTGTACGCCGCGCTGCTGCTGACCGTCATGTCCCCCGGCAAGGCGGTCGTCTTCGCCCTCCTGCACCACGCGCTCTTCGGCCTCCACCTCGGCATGGCCTTCGCCCCGAACCACAAGGGAATGGAGATGCCCGACCCCGGCGGCTCACGGTGGGGTCATCTGCAGCGCCAGGTCCTCACCTCGCGCAACGTGCGCGGGGCGGTCCTCACCGACTGGTTCCTCGGCGGCCTCAACTACCAGATAGAGCACCATCTCTTCCCGAGCATGCCCCGCCCTCACCTGCGACTCGCACAACCCCTGGTGAAGGCCCACTGCGCGTCCATCGGCATGCCGTACGCGGAGACCGGCCTCGTCGAGTCATACCGGCAGGCCCTGCGGCACATGCACGAGGTCGGGGCGCCGCTGCGCTGACGCAGGGACGTGCGCACGGGACCCGGAACCCACGGGCGCGCGCATGCGTTCACCCAACAGGAGCGGCTCCGGCCGCGAAGGAGGCACGGATCATGTCGAACGGTGCAAAGATCGCCATCGGGGGAGTCGTCGCGGCAGTCGTCCTGATTCCGTTCATCGGATTCTGGTGGTCACTGCTGGTGCTCGTCGGGGTGCCCACCGTGGGCTACCTGATGCTCGACCCGTCGCAGAGGCGCAGGCTTCGCAGGATCGGTCGTAAGGAGATAGGGCGCTGAACACCACGGTCGCGGCAGTGAACAGCAACGGCGTGTACTCGTTCACCAAGCCGAACAGGGCGAGCATCACGCTGCTGGCCGGGCTCGGGGTGCAGGGCGACGTACACGCCGGTGTCACGGTCAAACACCGCTCGCGCGTCGCCCAGGATCCGACGCAGCCCAACCTGCGGCAGGTCCATTTCATCCACCAGGAGCTATTCGCCGAGCTGAGGGAGGCCGGGTTCGAGGTGGCCCCGGGTGATCTCGGGGAAAACGTCACCACCAGCGGGATCGATCTGCTCGCGCTGCCGGCAGGGACTTTGCTCCGGCTCGGGGACGAAGCGGTCGTGAAGGTGACGGGCCTGCGGAACCCGTGCCTGCAGATCGACATCTTCCGCGACGGACTGCTCAAGCAGGTTGTCGGCCGGGCGGACGACGGCACTGTGGTGCGGAGGGCCGGGATCATGGGAGTCGTCGTGACGGGTGGGATCGTCCGGCCGGGTGACCAGGTGCGGGCCGAGCTGCCCGCCGAGCCGCACCGCCCGCTCGAGCGCGTGTAGGGGCACGGCCGTCCTGTGCCGCGCGTCGCCCGGGAGCGCGCGGCCCGGTCTGTCTTCGCGCTGTCCGGCGGATCCTGACCGGGATCGCGACGCCCGGCGCGCATACCTCCCCGTGCCGGCGGAATCAGGCAGGACGCCTCCGCATGCCCCGGCCGAGGACGAGCCTCCCCGTCCTGATCGCATGCGCCGGGAGCCGCCTGGCCGGGCTGAACGGCATTGTCTTGTCGGCGTAGCTAGTGGTGGGATGCCGTGCCGGCTCGAACCAGAGCTCGTGCCAGGTCGATGCTCTCCGTAAGGCTGTCGAGCGAGAGGGGCTGCAGGGCGAGAGCACCCTCATGCAGCACGAGGAGTTGGGTGGCGAGTGCGGCCGGACGCGAACAGCCCGCCGCGGTGGCGAGTTCGGCGAACAGGTTCCGCAGCCAGAGCTTCTGGTCGGAGGCGATGCGGTGTGCGGGGTGCGAGGAGTCCGGCAGTTCGGCCAGTGCGTTGATGAAGGCGCATCCGCGGGTGTTGGTCTCGCTCCAGGTCCGCAGTGCCTCGAAGGGAGCTGTGACGGCCTCCACTGGTGTGCCACCGGCCTCGACCGCGGCGCGGACAAGTGATCGCCAGCGCTGGTCGCGGTCCTTCAGATAAGCCGCCACCAGATGGTCTTTGGAACCGAACTGGTTGTACAGGGTCCGCTTGGTCACCCCGGAGTGCTCAGCGATCAGATCCACGCCGACCGCCGTGATGCCGCGCTGGTAGAACAACTCCTCCGCAGCCGCCACGATGCGGCGGCCCGCCGGCGTCATGGACCGGGCTTCCTGCACCGCGCTCCCCTTCACTGATCGGTGTACCGTGGGTGATGTTCACAGATCAGTATACCTGTCGGGAGGTTCGAGCGATGAGTGCGTCCCATTCCATGCGATCGGTGCGGATCACAGGACACGGAGGACCGGAGGTTCTCGAACTGGCAGAGGTCCCCATCCCTGCCCCACGGGTAGGAGAGGTGCTGGTCCAGGTCAGTGCGGTAGCCCTGAACAACACCGACCTGTGGACCCGGGAGGGTGCCTACGGCATTCCAGGAGACCCGAAGGCGCGGTCGGGATGGCGGGGCCCGATCGACTTCCCGCGCATCCAGGGCGCCGACGTGGCCGGTCGCGTGGTCGCCGTCGGGACTGGAGTGGAGGGGAGCCTCGTGGGGCGCCGAGTGGTCGTCGACCCCGCGAAATACGACACTGCAGGGCCGCACGCCAGCCCGGTGGGCCTGATGGGGAGCGAACGCGACGGCGGCTACGCCGAGTACGTGACGGCATCGGCGGAGCGTGTGCACGACGTGACGGATTCCCCGCTCACGAACGCCCAGCTCGCAGCGCTGCCGACCGCCTACGGCACGGCGCTGGGAATGATCGAGCGAGGCCGGCTGCGGAAGGGAGAAACCGCCCTGGTGTCGGGAGCGTCCGGAGGCGTCGGCCTCGCTCTGGTGCAGATCGCCCGTGCGCGGGGCGCGAAGGTGCTCGCCATCAGTAGCGGGCCCAAGATCGAGGCGGTGCGTGAAGCAGGCGCGCACGAAGTCGTCGATCGTGCCGGAGGCACCTGGGAGCAGGTCCGTTCTGCCGCTGCGGACGGCATCGACGTCGCACTCGACGTCGTGGCGGGCGAGCTGGTGGGTGAGGGACTTCCCCTGCTGCGCGAAGGGGTCGGTGGGTCATCGCCGGCGCACTGGGTGGACACGAGGTGGTGTTCGACGTGCGGCGTCTCTACCTGCACAACGCGCAGGTCATCGGGTCAGCGATGCACACGCCCGCACACTTCGGCCTCCTCATGGACCTGGCTCGTAGGGCCGAGATCCAGCCCGTGATCGCCGCGACCTTCCCGCAGGAGCAGGCCGCGCGGGCACAGGAGGAACTCTCCCGCAGGCGGCACGTGGGAAAGATCGTCATGCACCCCTGAGTTCCGTCCTGCGGATCATGGTCCGAGCTCAGTGCGGACCGGCGCGACGGTGGAGGTGCCGCGGAGGACGGCATCCAACCCGCCGCGTCCCACGGTCCGGCGGTCAGTTCGGCCGGACGGCGAGTTCGTCGAGTGACTTCAGCAGCCCCGGAAGTTCCGGGCCCCGGCCTACGGTCATGACCTCACCCGGCTCCTCGTCGAGCAGGAGGAACGCGATGTCGTCGGTCCTGGCCACCAGTGACCAGCCGGGGCCGTCGACGCGCAGCGTGCGCGCCCCGCCGGGGGCGAAGGCTGACCGGATCCGGCCGGGCGGGGGCGGAGCAGCGACGTAAGCCCGAGCAGCCTCCAGCGCCGCACGCACGCCGGGGTGCTGACCGCCTCCGGTGCCGGAGGCCGGCCCGCTGTCATCGGCGGCCGCGTTTCCGGCCTGCGCGGGAGGGGCCTCGTCGGACGGCTCGGTGTCGCCGGACGCGCCGAAGGCGGTCTCGTCATCTATCTGGTCCCGCCAGGCCGACCACTGCAGTGCTATCTCGTCCGCCCCCAGCCGCCGCTGCGGAGCTCCCCAGGTACCCGTGTCCGGGGGCGTCAGTGGAACCGGCCCCTCCGCCCCGGCGTCCGGATCGGGGAGCGGGTCGTGCGGCTCGGGCACTCCGGGAGCGGCCACCGCCAGTGCGAGCGGCCAGCCCGGCAGAGCGCAGACCACCGAGCGGTCGTCGGGGGAGAGGTCGTACTCCATGCCGCAGTCCCACGAGGCGATGGCGACCGCCACCAGCGACACGTCGTCGACGACCACTGTCCAGCGTGCGCCCCCGCTGTCCTGTCCGAGCACGAGGCCGTAACCCTCGGCGTACGGTTCCAGCCCGAGCTCCGCGCACGCGGCCACGTAGTCGTCGCCGAGCACACTGGGGAACTGCGCGGGGGTCAGCAGCACCGCCGTCAGCACGAACAGTGCGTCGTCGTCGGCGACCGTGTCGTCCGTCCCTGCCACAGCACCCACCCTCATCCCGCATCGCTTGGCTTGTCGGCGCACCTTAACTACTCGGTAACCCTGTCGTCGAGGCCCTGACAAGCGAGAACGGCGTATTCCTCCCCGGTGCCGGACCTGCAGGGGGCGCCACGGCCCTCTCCGCCCTGGTCGGCACCCACAGCGGTCCGGCCAGGGCGGAGAGGGGGAGGGATGGCGTGGACGAGTGGCACATTCGGTTCTCCGGCAGCCTTGACGCGGACCCGCCGAAGGTCCGAGAGCGACGCCGCCCGGTCAGCCGGTTCGCACGGCCAGCACGAGGAAGCGGGCGTCCTCGTCGATGTACGTCTCCAGGTGCCACCCCGAAGCCGCCAGGAGAGGCGTGAGCCGGGGCTCGGCGCGAAGGTCGTCGTCCGATAGCGCACGGCCGTGCCGAGCGGCCAAGGCCGCGCGCCCGATCGGATGGAACAGTGCGAGCCGACCACCCGGACGTACCACGCGTGCAAGCTCGGACAGCCCCTGCTCCGGGTCCGTGAGGTGCGAGATCAGCCCGGCTGCGAACACTCCGTCGAGGGCCGCCGAGCGCAGAGGCAGTCGCTCGACGTCGGCAAGGAGCAGTGCCCCGCTCGCCGCTCGTCCCGCCCGCAGCGCCGTTCGCAGCATGGCGGGCGTCAGATCGGCTCCGAGCACCGTGCCGCCGGGCCCCACCTCGGTACGCAGGGCAACCAGCGCGCGTCCCGTGCCACAGCCCGCATCGAGCACGGCGTCGCCCGGCCGCAGGCCGAGTTCACCGACGGCCGTGGCGTAGGCGGGGCCGTCGTCCGGGAAGCGGCTGTCCCAGTCCGCCGCCCGTACGGCGAAGAACTCCTGCACGCGTGTGTGGTCGTCGGCCATACGGACATGATCGCGCACGACGCGACGCGACACGACCGAACGAAACGACACGAGCGGTGCGCATGTTCGAACGTCGTCTGATCGCCTAGGAACATTTCCCTGTCATATTTCAGCACCTTTCGAAATGAGCGCCCGGCGTGCGTCCTCGGCGGCACTACCGTCCCCGGTCTATGGGACACCTGGACCACGCCACCTTCGGCTGGCTGACACCCGTGCTGTCGTACGCGATGGCATGCGTCGGCGCCGCGCTCGGACTGCGCTGCACCGTGCGCGCACTCGGCACCAGAGGCCGCTCACGCCGGAACTGGCTGCTCACGGCCGCATCGGCCATCGGGACGGGCATCTGGACGATGCACTTCGTCGCCATGCTCGGCTTCGGTGTCACCGGCACGGACATCCGCTACGACGTACCGCTCACCCTGCTCAGCCTTCTGGTGGCCATGCTCGTCGTGGGCGCCGGAGTCTTCACCGTGGGCTACGGCCGCGACCGCTTCGGCACTCTCTTCGTCGGGGGGCTCACCACCGGACTCGGCGTCGCCAGCATGCACTACCTCGGCATGGCGGCGCTCCGGCTCCACGGCACCGTCGTCTACGACCCCCTGATGGTGACAGTCTCCGTCGTCATCGCCGTCGTCGCAGCCACCGCGGCGCTCTGGGCCGCACTCCACATCAAGTCGCCCGGGGCCGTGGCCATCGCGTCCCTGGTGATGGGCGCGGCGGTGAGCAGCATGCACTACACGGGCATGCTGGCGGTCGATGTCCGGGTCGCTCCGTCAGTATCGGAACTCTCCGGGGCCACGGTCATGCAGTTCATCTTCCCGCTCGCGGTCGGCCTCGGGTCGTACCTCTTCCTCACCTCGGCGTTCGTGGCCCTCTCACCGGCTGCCCGTGAACGCCCGTCCAGGAACGCCACCTTCGACGACACCGCCACCGAACGGCCCGCGGCGGCGGCCCCCTGACCGCACTCCCGCCGCCCCGCTTCCCGGTCGCACGAGGCGACCGGGCCCCAGACCTCTCCACCCGGAACGAGGAGGCCATGCGCACACCCCGCCCGACGAACCCGGAGCCAGGTCCGGGCACCGGTCGGCCCGCGACACCGCCGCGCGGAAGGCGCGCACACGCCGGTCAGCCCGCGGACGAGCTCCCGGAGCATGCGGCCTGGGCGCCTACGTCCACCGAGCCCGGGAGGGGACGCGTTTCGCTGCGTCCCCGGACGGTGCGGGCCAAGATCATCTCCTTGCTCATGGTTCCTGTCGTGTCTCTCCTCGCTCTCTGGGGATTCGCCACCGTCACCACCGCACAGGACCTGGCACGGACCCGCGAGATCCAGCGCATGGACAGCACCGTGCGCGCCCCGGTCTCCGCGGTCGTCGGCGCCCTGCAGGAGGAACGGACAGCGGCGCTGCGGCAGTTGGCTGCCCCCGGTACAGGGCATGCGGCGGCGCTCACGCAGCGCGCCGAGCGTACGGACGACGCTCTGGGAGCGCTGAGTCTGGGTGACGGTCACACCGTCGCCGATGCCGGTGTGCTGCCCTCCGGAGCCGCCGCGCGGCTCACCGCGTTCCTGGACCGTGCCCAGCGGCTGACCGCAGTGCGCGACCGCCTCATGCATCCCGTCGGACCCAAGGAGTCCCGGGCTGCGGACGCCTTCACGCCGTACACCGAGACCATCGCCGCGGGCTTCGGTGTCGCCGGTGCCCTCACCGGGGTCCAGGACGCCGAACTCGGATCGCAGACCCGCGTCCTTCTGGAACTCGCGCGCAGTGGAGAGATGTTCGCCCGCGAGGAAGCCCTGCTGGCGCAGGCCGCGCTGACCGGCACGCTCAGCGGTGAGCAACTGCGCCTCTTCACCGGTGCGGTGGCGACGCGCCGGACTCTGGCCGCGGCGGCCGCTGCCGACCTGCCCGTCGCCGGCCGCACGGCCTGGCAGAAGCTCTCCGAGCAGGATGCCTACCAGCGGATCACAGCGGCCGAGGACGCCGTGCTGGACGCCCCACCCGGCCGTCGCGCGGCGAAGGCGGTGTCCGTCACCTGGGAGCGGGACACGGCCGTCGTGCGCAAGGGCATGCGCGCCATCGACACCGAGGCGGGTGACCGTGCCGCCGACCGGGCCGGCTCCTTCACGCGCGCGTTGTCCAGCCCGGCAGGGGCCGCCGTGCTCCTGGGATTTCTCGCCGTCGTCGCCTCACTCGTCATCTCCGTGCGGATCGGCCGCGCACTCGTCGTTGAGCTCGTCGGTCTGAGGGACGGCGCTCTTGAGATCGCCCGGCGGAAGCTGCCCCAGGCCATGCGGCGCCTGCGTGCAGGCGAGGATATCGACATGCGGGCCGAGGCTCCCCGCGGCCGCTCGTCGCACGACGAGATCGGGCAGGTGGGCGAGGCCCTGAACACCGTGCACCGTGCCGCCCTCGACGCTGCGGTGGAGCGTGCGGAGCTGGCCAGCGGGATCTCGGGGGTGTTCGTCAACCTGGCCCGCCGCAGTCAGGTCCTCGTCCACCGTCAACTCGCCCTCCTCGACGGTATGGAGCGCCGGGCGGAGGACCCGGGCGAGCTCGGTGACCTGTTCCGTCTCGATCACCTGACCACCCGTATGAGACGGCACGCCGAGAGCCTGATCATCCTGTCCGGGGCCGCACCCGGGCGTGCCTGGCGCATTCCCGTGCCCCTGACCAACGTCGTGCGCGCGGCAGTGTCGGAGATCGAGGACTACGCCCGCGTGGAGGTACGGTCGCTGCCGGCGGCCGGCGTGAAGGGTGCGGCGGTGGCCGACCTCACCCATCTGCTCGCTGAACTGGTCGAGAACGCCGCCCAGTTCTCCCCGCCCCACACCAAGGTCCGGATCAGCGGGGAACCCGTCGGCAACGGATACGCCCTGGAGATCGAGGACCGAGGACTCGGCATGGGGGACGAACTGCTCGACGAGGCGAACAGGCGCATCGAGCAGTCCGAGACGATGGATCTCTTCGACAGCGACCGGCTCGGTCTCTTCGTGGTCAGCAGGCTCTCCGCCCGTCACCGCATCAAGGTCCAGCTGCGACCGTCCGCGTACGGGGGCACGACCGCCGTGGTGCTGCTGCCGACCGCGCTGCTCCAGAGCGGACTTCTGCAGGGCTCTGCCACAGGTCCTGCGGATGCCGTGGAGGAGAGGACGACGGTGGCGAGGGACGACGTGGGACGCAGGGTTTCGGCTCCTCACCGGCCTCTTACGGAGCCTTCCGCCTTCCCGGCCCCCGTCGCCGTACGGGCCCTCGAACCACGGGCGCCGTCCGGGCCGCGGCCCGGTCCGGCTCCGGTCACCACCCTGCACAGGCGTAACCGCTCCGCCGAAGAGGACGGCGACCTGCCGCGGCGCGTGCGGCAGGCCAGCCTCGTACCCCAACTGCGCGAGCAGCCGGGGGCCGAGCCGAACGGGACCGCGCCGGTGGCCGGACGAAGCCCCGAGCAGGCCCGCGACCGCATGACCGCTTACCGCGACGGATGGCTCCGCGGCGGCGGGAGCGCACCCGGGAAGAACCGCCGGGGCCCCACGGCCGACAGGCCCGTGTCCCCGTTCCGGCAGTACACCGAAGGAGACGAGACATGATCGTGAACGAGAGGCCCGGAGGGTCCTCGCGCCGCTCCGGCGAACTCGACTGGCTGCTGGACGACCTCGTCGCACGGATCGCGGAGATCCGGCACGCCGTCGTGCTGTCGAGCGACGGTCTGGCGGTCGGGGCGTCCCAGGCTCTGAGCCGTGAGGACGCGGAACATCTGGCGGCCGTAGCATCGGGTTTCCACAGCCTCGCGAAGGGAGCCGGCCGGCACTTCCGTGCCGGCGGCGTCCGCCAGACCATGGTCGAGATGGACGAGGGTTTCCTGTTCGTCGTGGCAGCAGGGGACGGCTCGTGTCTCACAGTCCTCGGCACCGCGTTCGCCGACATCGGCCTGGTGGCGTACGAGATGGCCCGCCTGGTGAAGCGGGTGGGCGAGCACCTCGCCAGCCCGGCGAGGCCGGTCGGCCCGCCGGCCACGGGCTGAGGGCGGGCCGGATGCGTATCGAAGAGGCCGGGGCCGGGCCGGGCGGCGACTACGGGGCGCTGCCCGGCGACGGTCTCGGAGCTCTGCGGGGCGGAGCTTTCGGCACCCCGACGGCCGCCCCGCCCGGCGGCTGGTCCGGCACTTCGTCGGCGGCCCCGCCCTCCGGGGACTCCGGTACGAGCGCGGGCAGCCAGTGGTACGACGCCGAGGCGGGCCCTCTGGTACGCCCTTACGCGGTAACCGGCGGAAGGACCGAGCCGGGCCCCAGCGGGGTGCGTTTCGACCTGATAGCCCTCGTGGTGGCCGATGGTGCGGGCCCACGTCGGAGTGAGTCGCTCCTCGGCCCCGAGCACATGGCCCTGCTCGCGCTGTGCCACGAGGAGACCCAGTCGGTTGCCGAACTCTCCGCCGAGGCCGACCTCCCCGTGGGTGTGGTGCGCGTGCTGCTCGGCGACCTGCTGGAAGCCGGCTGTGTGCGGGTCAGCAGGCCGGTGCCCCCGGCACAGTTGCCCGACGAGCGCATTCTGCGTGAGGTGATCGACGGTCTCAGGGCGCTCTGAGCGCCCCGTTGTAGTCGTTCGCGCCGCGTACACCGGACGAGATGCAACCCGGTTCGGACAGGGGACGAAGCGGCTCGGACAGATAAGTCAAAATCCGCTCACCTTCATCGGCGACAGCTTCCGGACGTCATGCTGTCGCCCTTACTGACGGCACTCGCGAGAGAAGTGATCGATGGCCTCGGAGCACGTGGACAGCACGCTTGAGGACGAAACCGGGGACTCCACAGCCCTCGCCCTCAAGATATTGGTCGCCGGCGGATTCGGAGTCGGCAAGACAACCCTGGTCGGGGCCGTCAGCGAGATCCGGCCCCTGCGGACCGAGGAGATCCTGAGTGAGGCCGGACAGTCCGTCGACGACACAGGTGGGGTCGACCGGAAGACCACCACAACCGTCGCCATGGACTTCGGCCGGATCACCATCCGGTCCGGTCTGTCCGTGTACCTGTTCGGCACTCCCGGGCAGGACAGGTTCTGGTTCCTCTGGGACGAGTTGTCGCAGGGTGCCCTCGGGGCCGTCGTCCTGGCCGACACCCGGCGCCTTGAGGACTGCTTCCCGGCCGTCGACTACTTCGAGCACCGGCGCATCCCCTTCGTCGTCGCCGTCAACTGCTTCACGGGAGCCCGGACCTACGGTGAGGAGGACGTCTCGCGTGCGCTCGATCTCGACCGGGGCACCCCGGTGGTCCTGTGCGACGCCCGGGACCGCGCCTCGGGCAAGGAGGTCCTGATCCGCATGGTCGAGTACGCAGGCCGGGTGCATACGGCCCGGCTGCTGGAATCGGTCAGCCAGGGATCCGGCGCGGAGTGACGCCGGTACCGGGCACGCGCAACCGGACCGGTGTGGTTCGCCGTGCGCCCGCCGAGGAAGGGGCCCGGGGCATGGCGCGAAGCCGCACCTCCGGGGTGGAGGGGCGCTTGCCCGCGAGGAAGGCGTGCGCGAGGCTTGCGCAGGACGCGGGGACCGGATGAACGGGGAGGACGAGCACATGGCGCTGGACCGGGGACTTGACTGGCTTCTGGACGAGCTCACCAGCCGGGTGGAGCACATAGAGCACGCCCTCGTGCTGTCGAACGACGGGCTCGTGACCGGGGCCAGCACCAGCCTTGCCCGCGAGGACGCGGAGCACCTGGCTGCGGTCTCGTCCGGTCTGCAGAGCCTGGCCAGGGGCTCGGGGCGTCACTTCGGAGCGGGACGAGCACTCCAGACCATGGTGGAGTTCGATGAGGCGATGCTCTTCGTGACGGCGGCGGGGGACGGGAGCTGCCTGTGCGTGCTGAGTGCGGCCGAGGCTGACGTCGGTCAGGTCGCCTACGAGATGACGTTGATGGTCAACCGGGTGGGGGAACACCTCGGTGTGACGGTACGACAGGAGGCAGAGAGCGCGAACCGCCTCTGAACTGTGAGTTCTTCGAGCGGTCAGAAGTTGTCCACAGGCCCGCGCGCGATTCGCCTCCCCCGGCTAGCGTGGTCACGCAGAGTATTCGACCTCAAGGGGGAGGACGGCCATGACCGTTACGGAAGAAGCTCGCGCCCACGCCGCGGACGGTGAGCCGTCGATGTGGACATCGGGGGCACGCGCAGCTCAGGAACTAGGCCTGAAGCGAGGCGAATTCGACCTCGCTGTCCATCTGGGACTGATCGCCGCGGGGCCGGCCACCGGAGGCGGGCGCCCGCGGATCGGCGTGCAGGAGATGGAGCGCTTGCGCGCGCGGCCGGGATTTCCCGCAGCGCTGCGGGAAAAGGTGCGGACGGCGGGCACGGCGGAAGGTGCGGCGCTGCTCGGTGTCACCCAGGCCCGCTTCACCGGGCTGGCCCGTATCGGGTGCGTCTCGCCGGTGGCGTTCTACCTGAACCGCTACCGCGCGGTCGTCTGGGTCTATCTCGTCGAAGAACTCCTGGCGTTCGTGGCGCAGGAACCCGGACTCCTCTCGGGCAGGACCCCGGCGGGGATGCGGACCATGCTGGAGGCGGGCGCGGACCGGCGGGCGCGCAACTGGCGGACCCGCAGGATCGACAGGCTGCTGAAGCAGACCCAGGACCCCTGGATGCGTGCCGGGCTGGAGGCCTCGGCCCTGGACCCGGTGCAGCTCGAGGAGGTGGTGGACGACCCCTACGAGCGTGCCCATCTCGCCCGTATGCGGCACGCACCGGCTTTCGGGCGGCCCGGATCCGTGTCCGGCAGGGAAGTCATGGCGAGACTGAGTCTTGCCGACGAGCCGGACGAAATTCTCTGGCACCGGGTCAATCTGGCGTTGGAACTCGACCGGGCGCGGGACATCCGGCCGGCCCCGCGTCCGGGCCGCGACCTGCTCCCGGAGCCGAACAGCCAGCCCCCGCTCCCGGGCCGCCGCAGCGCCCCGCGGCTGGAAGCCGGCGCAGACTCGGGCCCCGCGAGCAGCCCGTACGTCGACGCGCCGTACGTCGCCGGGGTGGGACGGGAATCCGGTCGACCGGGAGCCGACAAGCGCCTCGCCGCCGCGAGGGCCACTCGACCGTCCCACTCGCGCCCTGGCCGCGGAAGAGGATTCCTAGCCCGGGTCGGGTGGGGAGCGCTGCACGGTAAAGATCACTAAAACGGATTGCGCGCGGGCGTCCGGGCAGGCATCTTGGCTCGCATGTTGATCAGGGTAGCCACCGGCGAAGACTGGCCCGCCATCTGGCCGTTCTTCCGCGACATCGTCGCCGCGGGCGAGACGTTCACCTTCCCCATCGAGTTGGCGAAGGACCAGGCCAAGGACGAGGCGAAGGGCTGGTGGCTCCTGTCGGATCCGTCCCGTACGGTCGTCGCGGTCGACGACGCCGGGACAGTGCTCGGTACGGCCAAGATGAACCGGAACCACATGGGCAACGGCTCTCACATCGCCAGCGCCAGTTACATGGTCGCCCCCGAGCACTCCGGCAGGGGCGTGGGCCGTGCCCTCTGCGCGTACACCGTGGACTGGGCGCGGGCGGCGGGCTACCGGGCGATGCAGTTCAACGCCGTGGTGGAGACGAACGTCCACGCGGTGCGGCTGTACCGCTCCCTCGGTTTCGAGGTCATCGGGACCCTCCCGGAAGGCTTCAACCATCCCGCGGAGGGCTACGTGGGACTCCACATCATGCACAAGGCGCTGTGAGGCCGCTCCAGGGCCTTCGCCTGACAGGTCACCACAGTGGCTTCAAGCCATCTTCGGGTCACGCCGGGGTTCGCTTCTGATACGGGATTCATGCCGAAAGGTGACGAACCGCCACCCGAACCGTGACAGACCCCCGTGGACCGGTTCGGCTTCCGCTCGCGCTCGGGTGCGCCGTGCGAGCCGCCCGCACGTTTCGTCGTGCCGTTCGGAGGGCATCGTCCGGATTCCTCCCTGTCCGGGATGTCGTAAGTCGCGTTGATGTGGGTGCCGTTGAGTAGTCGGTGACGCATGGGGCGGGTGCGCACATGGTCGTGAGGGGCAGTACTGTGCGCCCCATCGCTAATCAGCGATGAACTCATATGGAGGAAGAATCCATGACCATACCCAGGAGATCGTGGCGGGGCGCGGCAGCGTTCGCGGCCGCCGCGGTTGTCGGCCTGGCAGGCGGGGTCATGTCCGCCGCACCGGCCGCAGCTCACACCCCCACCTGGGCCGTGACCTGCTCCGAGGTGACGCTCAACCTGACTGCCTACTCGGACAAGGTCACCAACGAGGTGACCGTTTCCGTGGTGGACGGTAAGGAGCTGCTCGAGACGACCAAGTTCGGCCGGAGTTTCAGCACCGACAAGCCGCTGCCGCTTCCTGAGCACGACAAGGAACTGACGGTCCGCCTGGTCGTCAAGGCCGGTGACAGTGACCGGTACTCGATCGAGGAGACGAAGCAGGCCCCCGTATGTGAGGGCAGCAGCACCCCGTCGGCGTCGCCGACCGAGGCCGCGCCCGCGGAGCCGCCGGCCACCGAGCCGCCGGCCACCGAGCCGCCGGCTTCCGAGGCGCCCGAGCCGAGCGCCACGCCGAGCGAGACCGCCACTGAGGCCGCGCCCGCCCCGGCCGAGTCCAGCAGCACCGCTCCGGACCTGGCCGAGACCGGTTCGTCGTCCGCCACGCCCGTCATCGGTGGAGCCGCTCTCGCGGTCCTGCTCGCCGGCGGTGGCATCCTGTGGTCCGTCCGCAAGCGCCGTACCGCGCAGCACTGACGTACTCCAGGCACTTGGTCCCATTGCGGTCGTACGCCAAGGACCGGACGGGGGCGCACCGCATCGATCCCGATGCGGTGCGCCCCCGTCGCGTTCCGCCGAAGGGGGGCTGGGGATTCTCAGAGTCCGGGTTGCTGACCGATCTCGCACCAGACGGCCTTGCCCTCTCCGCGTGGTTCTATGCCCCAGCGTTCGGACACCGCGTCGAGGAGCAGCAGACCACGTCCGGAGGTCGAGGTCTCCCCGGGCGCGCGGCGCCGCGGCCAGACGCTCGATCGGTCCTGGACCGACAACCTGATGCGCCGCACCGGCTCGGGCAGAACCTCCAGCGTGAGCACCGCCCCGCCCTCCGTGTGGAGCAGCACGTTGACCAGCAACTCCCCGGTGACCAGCACCGCGTCGTCCGCCAGTGCGGCGAGGTCCCAGTCCGCCAGCGCCTGGCGCACGATGGACCGGGCCTCCGAGAGCCCCTCGGGATCCGCCTGATGGATGTACTGGTGCAGTCGCGGAGCACGTGGGGAACCCAGGTCGGGGCTGCGTCTCAGGACCAGCAGAGCCACGTCGTCCCCCGAGCCCCAGCGTTCCCACAGCCGGTCCGACAGATGATCGGCGAGAGCCTCGGCGCCATCGGGCCCCTCGCTCACCTCGCGGATCAGCGCCGCGACCCCCGAATCCACATCGGCACCTGGTTCCTCCACGAGCCCGTCCGTGTACAGGACGAAGGTCTCGCCCGGCACCAGGTCCAGGCGGGTCTCGGGGAACTCCTCGTCCCAGAACTCCGAGGAGATACCCAACGGCAGGCCCCCGCGTACCTGGGGAACCCCGACCCGCCCGTCCGTGTGTCTGATCAGCGGCCCGAAGTGCCCGGCACGTGCCACGCGCACCGCCCCGGTCGCGAGATCAACCTGGGCGTAGGTACAGGTCGCGAACCTGTCGGTGTCCAGTTCGGAGAGGAAGCGCGAGGCTCTGGCCAGGACGGTCGCCGGAGGATGTCCCTCGGCTGCGTACGCACGCAGCGCGATGCGCAGCTGGCCCATGATCGCGGCGGCGTGCGTGTCGTGCCCCTGGACGTCGCCCACCACGACGCCGTACCGGTTCCTGGGGAGGGTGATCACGTCGTACCAGTCGCCTCCGACCTCACGTCCGCTCCACGCCGCGTGGTACCGGACCGCGATCTCACCGCCATCGATCTCCTGGATGCGCCGCGGGAGCATGGCCGACTGGAGCCCGGTGGCGAATTCACGTTCCTCGTCGAAGAGGATGGCCCGCTGCAGTGACTGGGCGACGATGGCGGCCAGGCCCAGGCAGAGGATGCGTTCGTCCTGGCTGAACACCGTGCGATCGCGGTAGAAGAGTGCGAGGCCGCCCAGCGGGCGGGCCTGGGCGACCAGGGGGAGGTACGCCGCGGCGCGGAAGTTCAGTTCACCGATGTGCGGCTTGAGTACCGGGTAGCGCTGGATCAGCGAGGCGAGCGAGGTGATGAACCGGGGGCGTCCGCTGAGAATCGTGTCGCCCAGAGGGAGCGTGGCGTCGAGCTGCCCCGAGCCCAGCCCCTCCAGGACCTCGACCGAGTCTCCGCTCAGCGCGATGATGTTGAGCACCGAGTTGTCCACCAGGCCCAGCGCCAGCCCGTCCGCCCCGATCCCGACCAGGCCGCCCGGGCCGGTCAGCGCGGCGGTGACGTCGTCCACCGTGACAGCGCGTGACAGCGCGGTCGTGGTGTTCTCGACGATGTTGGTCTGGCGTCTGCGCCGTTTTTCGAGATCCAGCACGAAGGCGGAATGGGCGATCTCCGCTGTCGCATCGCGAACCACACCGATGATGCGGTGGGCCCGGCCGTTCTCGTCCCGCAGGATCCGTGCCTGCACATGCGTCCACTGGAGGGTCCCGTCCTCCAGCGGCACCTGGAAGTGGATGCTGTAGGAACTGCTGCCGCTGGCGATGGCCTCCTCGATGGCGACGTCGAGACGGGCGCGTTCCGTCGCGTCCAGCCGGTCGATCACGGTCGAAGGCCGCGCGTCGAAGGTCGAGGGGTCCATGCCGAAGACCAGAAGACCGGCGTCGTCGATGTCCAGGGTCCGGTTGTCCAGATCCCATTCGAAGCTGCCCGTTCGGTTCAGGGCGAGACGCTCCTCGGTCCCCGTCTCGCCGGCATGGCGCCCGTCGAACCGGAGCCGCGACGTGGAGTCGTCTTCTCGCCGTGAAGAGTCGGTCATGCGCGCTCCGGAGGTTGTCCGGCAGGGCTGCCGGACGTCGCGGCCCGTAGATGTCAATTGTCGAGCCCGTGGTGCGTGAGTGCCACAGCGGGTTCGCCGGAGACCCGGCGCGTGGGCCCCGCGGCGCGCGTCGCAGAATGGCACGCAGAGATCGTCCACGGCTGACCGGAGCGCACACATGAACGACGACGAGCCCGTCCTGCTGCACACCGAGGGCCGCGTTCTGCACATCACCCTCAATCGACCCCGCGCACTGAACGCGCTCACCCACACCATGGTGCGCCACATCGACGAGGCGCTCGTCGGTGCGGCCGGTGACGAAGCCGTCACCGCCGTCGTCGTCACGGGCTCCGGCGACCGCGGTCTCTGCGCCGGCGGCGACATCCGGTCGATCTACGAGGACGCGCGAGCGGGCCGTCGCGCCTCCGTGGACTTCTGGCGGGACGAGTACCGGCTCAATGCCCGGATCGCCCGGTTCCCGAAGCCGTACGTCGCCCTCATGGACGGGATCGTGATGGGCGGAGGCGTCGGGGTCTCGGCCCACGGAGACGTACGCGTCGTCACCGAGCGCTCACGCGTCGCCATGCCCGAGACCGGGATCGGTTTCGTCCCCGATGTAGGAGGCACCTACCTGCTGGCGCGGGCTCCCGGGGAGCTTGGCACCCACCTCGCGCTCACCGGGCACGCCGTCGGCGCCGCCGACGCCGTCCTCTGCGGGCTGGCGGACCACTTCGTCCCGTCGCACAGCCTCTCCGGCCTCATGGAGGCGCTGTCGCGGTGCACCTCGTCCGCCGAGGTGACCGACGCGGTACAGCGGTACGCAGCCGAAGCCCCGGAAGGGGAGCTGGCATCCCAGCGCGAGTGGATCGACGACTGCTACTCCGCGGGCACCGTGGAGGAGATCATCGACCAGCTGACGGACAGCGGACTGCCCGCCGCCAAGGAGGCCGCCGCCACCCTGCACACCGTGTCACCCACGGCGCTCAAGGTGACCCTGGCCGCCGTACGACGCGTCAAGCACCTGAACAGCCTCGAAGCCGCTCTCGACCAGGAGTTCCGCGTCTCCTGCCGGGCGTTCGCAGGATCCGATCTCGTGGAGGGCGTCCGGGCCCGGATCGTCGACAAGGACCGCGATCCGCGGTGGAGCCCCGCCGCCCTCGGTGACATCGCTGAGGACGACGTTGCCGGGTACTTCGAGTCGCTCGGCGATGAGGAACTCGGTCTGTCGGCCCCCTGACCCGGCCGGCCGTGTGCGCGTCGCACCGGTACCGCGGACCGTGCGGTGGGCAGGGAGCCCGGTCGGGGTCGCGCCGGCCGACGCGCCCCGCTGAGGGCTGGTCACGCGTACCGCCGGCCGGCCGGCTCAGACGCGCACCGCCAGCCGGTCGGCCGCCCTGTCCCACGCCGCGACGTCCCCCTGTGGCACGTAGTGGCGCAGTTCCTGGGTGCGGGCCACCAGCCGCCGCATGTCCGCCGGGCCGCCCACCAGGCCGTGCGTCCGTGCCTGGAGCAGCACGTTGCCGAGCGCCGTGGCCTCGGCCGGACCCGCGGTGACCGGGAGTCCGGTGGCGTCGGCCGTCCACTGGCACAGCAGCGCGTTGCGCGAGCCGCCCCCGACCAGATGGATGCGGGTCAGGTCCCGCCCTGCCAGCCGCGCGGCCTCACGCAGCGTCCTGCGGTGCGCCAGCGCCAGACTCTCCAGCACGCATCGCACGTATCCGCCCGGGCCGTCCGGCAGCCCCTGTCCGGTCCGGGTGAGAGCGGCGTCGATCCGGGAGGACATGTCACCCGGTGCGAGGAACACCGGGTCGTCGGGGTCGATCACCGCGGCGAACGGCCGGGCTCGTGCCGCGTCGGCGAGGAGAGCGGACAGTGATGCCCTCGCACCGTCGCGTTCCCACGTGCGGCGGCACTCCTCGAGCAGCCACATGCCCATGATGTTGCGGAGATAGCGAACCGTGCCGTCGATCCCGCGCTCGTTGGTGAAGTTCGCCGCCCTCGACGCCTCGGTCAGTACCGGCGCGTCCAGTTCCAGACCCGCCAACGACCAGGTACCGCACGACACGTAGGCGAACCCCGGCTCGGCGGCGGGGACCGCGGCAACCGCCGATGCCGTGTCGTGCGACGCGACCGTGGTCACCGGTGTACCGAGGGGGAGCCCGGCGAGTTCCGCGACGTGGGGCAGCAGGGTGCCCGCACTGTCGCCCGGCTCGCGCAGCGGTGGGAACAGTGACCGGTCCAGACCGAGTCGCCGGATCAGCGCGTCCGACCACGTGCCGGTCCGGGCGTCGAACAGACCGGTCGTCGACGCGTTGGTCACCTCCGCACCCACCGTTCCGGTCAGCCAGTACACCAGCAGGTCGGGCATCAGCAGGATCGTCCTGGCCGCCTCCCACTGAGCGGTCGGCCGGTGGGCGAGGCGCGGCATGGTGACACCGGTTCAGCGCAGGAACGCCGCCGCCACACCGGCGTCGACGGGAACGTGGAGGCCGGTGGTGTGGGTGAGTTCCCCGCCCGTCAGCGCGAAGACCGCATTGGGTAGACGGCCTTGAGCGCGCGCACGCGGTCGAGCCGGAGCACGGCGAGACCGGCCTCGGTCAGCGTCCCGAGGTCGCCGCCCGATCCCTTGACCCAGAGGAGTTCGGCCTCGCCACCGGTGACGGGGTCGGTCTCCGTCGCCTTGGCCGAGGCATTGCCACCGGCGTAGTTGGTGTTGCGTGGATCGGAGCCGATCCGGTGGGCGCGCTCCAGGAGCGCGGCGACCTCGGCGTGCGTCGCGGACGTCATGAGGGTTCCTTCGGGAAGACGGGACGGGCGGCGGGTGCGGAAAGGCAGGGGACGGGACTCAGGCGCCCCAGCCGGCCTGTTGGCCGCCGACACGGTCGACGGCGATGCGCTCCTGGTTGCCGGAAGCGAGGTAGGCCGCGAACGGGTCCCGCGCCAGGCCGAGTTCCTCGCGCACCTCGGCGAGCAGCGGACGCACGTCCGTGTTGAAGGCATCCATCAGTACGCCGTTGGACGCGAGCACGTCACCGGATCGCTGCGCCGCGGCCAGCGCCTCGGCATCGATCAGCAGCGCCTTCGCGGTCGCTTCCTGCACGTTGGTCACCGAGCGGATGACGGCGGGGATCTTGGCCTCGATGTTGTGGCACTGGTCGAGCATGAAGTTGACGTCTGTCTCGGGCCGGAGGCCGCCGTTCTTGACCACCTCGTGCATGATCCGGAACAGCTGGAAGGGGTCCGCAGCCCCGGGCCATGAGGTCGTCGTCGGCGTAGAAGCGGAGTTGAAGTCGAAGGCGCCGAGTTTTCCCTCCCGCAGGAGGAAGGCCACGATGAACTCGATGTTGGTGCCGGGCGCGTGGTGTCCGGTGTCCACGACCACCTGTGCCTTCGGTCCCAGCTTCAGACAGTGCGCGTACGAGGTGCCCCAGTCCGGGACGTCCGTGGTGTAGAAGGCGGGTTCGAAGAGCTTGTACTCCAGCAGCATCCTCTGGTCGTCGCCGAGGCGGGCGTAGACCTCGGCCAGCGCCTCGGCCAGCCGGTTCTGGCGGCCCACGATGTCGTCCTGGCCGGGGTAGTTGGTGCCGTCCATGATGTCCACGCACTCGAGCAGATGGTCCGTCGCCTTGCGACGGATCTTCGGGTCAGGATGTGTGACGGAACCCAGCTTGAAGTCGTCGTCCTGGAAGACGTTGGAGTTGATCGCGCCGATGCGCAGCCCGAGCCCGTCGGCGTATCGCGTCAGCGCCGCGTAGTCCTCGACCCTGTCCCACGGAATGTGCAGCGAGACCTTCGGCGCCACCCCGGTGTACGTATGCACCTGCGCCGCGTCCGCCAGTTTCTCGAACGGGTCGCGGGGGACTCCGGGCTGGGCGAAGACCTTGAAGCGCGTACCGGAGTTGCCGTAACCCCAGGACGGCGTCTCGATGACCTGAGACTTCAGAGCTGCCTTGACGGCCGACACATCAGACATGAACACCTCGTAATCAGAGTCCGGTCAGGATCGGAATGTGAATCGTTTCATCCGCAACGTACGCTAGGTTTGGGCCTCGCTGCTAGTCAAGCTGCTGAGCAAGTTTCTGGCTGATTTGAATCAATTCACCACGGATGATCCGAACGCCTCGAAGACTCGCCCGGATTGACAGGTGACTAGAAGGTCACATATTTTTGAACGCATGGACGCAGTGTTCAAAGCTCTGGCGGATCCCACGCGGCGCGGGCTGCTCGACGAGCTCTTCCGTGAGGACGGGCAGACACTGAGTGCGCTGGAGGCTCGCTTCGAGATCACGCGATTCGCCGTGATGAAGCACCTCAAGCTGCTGGAGGCGGCGGGTCTGGTCGTCACGCGAAGGCGGGGCAGGGAGAAGCTCCACTTCCTGAACCCGGTGCCCATCCGGCTCGTCCACGACCGGTGGGTGAGCAAGTACGCGGAGCCCTGGGCCGCCGGGCTCAGCGATCTCAAGAGTCGACTGGAGAATCCCATGGAGAAGGTCTTCGAGATCTACATCCGCACCACGCCCGAACGCCTCTGGGAGGCGATCACCGATCCCGAGATCAGGAGCAAGTACAACTTCGGTGCCCGGATCACCTCGGACTGGGCCGAGGGGTCGAGCTTCGAGATGGGAGCACCCGGTGCCCCCGGCCCGCTCGGAGAGGGGCGGAACCTGGAGGTCGACCCGCCGCACAGGCTCGTCCAGAGCATGGTCGCGCTCTGGAGCGACGACGTGAGGAACGAGGGCCCCACTCGCATCACCTGGGAGATCGAGCCCGTCGGTGACTCCTGCCGTCTCACGGTCACCCATGACGAGCTGCGCGAGGGCGCCAACGACGAACTGTACGGCGGCTGGCCGATGATCCTCTCCGGCCTGAAGACCTGGCTGGAGACCGGCGAACTGCTCACCACGCCCGGCTCCCTCATGTACAGCGGCCGGTAGAGGCGCGCACGGCCACAATCCCCGGCCCCGCTCCCGTCCGGGAGCGGGGCGGTCGCATGGGGACCGGTCAGCGATCCGAACCGGACAGGCTCGGCTGGAGCTTCCGTACGAGAGCGAAGAACCTGTCCTCGTTCCCCATGAGACCGGCGCTGTTCAGGGCCTCGTCCGCCTCCTGCATCGGCGAGGTGAGCAGCGGCATGTACAGAGGACCGTCGGCTGGCTCGGCGAGCGCGGCGCGGGTGGCGGCCAGTAAGCGGACGTAGGCCCGGGCAGCGGCCAATTCTGTTTCGTGCATCTCAGCATCTCCCGGTCAGAGGTGTCGGACCGTCAAGCATCGCCCATGGGTCTGACAACGGAAGTCCGGCGTACGGACGAGCTGCTCACGAGCGAGCGACGGACGGCGGTTCGACTTCGAGGAAGCGCCGGCGGCCCGGTCCTCGGTAGAGCAGGGCGGTCCAGCCGAGCCGCCGCAGCACGACGACACAGCCGGCCAGTGCCTCCTCCTCGTCGTGAGCCGCTCCGCCCCCCGGAGGTCCGACCCACTCCACCCGCACCGTGCCGGGCCGGTCACTCTCGCACACGCGATAGCCCGTCGCCGTCCGCTCCCCGGACGGTCCGACCTCGGACGGGGGTATTCCTGCCGCTTCCAGTGCCAACGCCACGGCCCGCAACGGCCGGTGGAGCTCCCAAGGCGCTGGAGCGGCTTCGGGGTCCGCGCATTCGCCGCGCGTCAGACGCCTGATCTGGAGCATCCCCTCGTACGCCGTCCGGACCTCCGCGGCGCGCGTGCCCCGAAGATCCGCCGCCGCCGGCCGGCCGTCGCCGGTCGCGGGCGCGAAACCCCGTTCCTCCGCCTCGCCCATGTCCTGTCCTCCCGCCGATGACGACTTCTGCGGCCAAGTGTGCCCCCGCCCACTGACAGTGACCCACCGCCGGTTGTGCATCGCACCGTCCGGGGACGTACACGTCCCGCTCCACGCACCCGCCGCGTCGACCACGAAAGTCGCTGTCCGGCCGCCGGAGCGCGAGGACAGACATCCGGAACGCAGAACACTCCGGGCTTTCCCGGCCTGCTGCGGCTGATCGACGAGAGGTCGACCGCCTTCCGCACCGCGGTCGCAGCCGCGCCACCACACCGCCGAGGGCCGCTCCTGGTGCGATCGGCTCTCCGATGAGCTGGTCCTGGCGTTCCACCGTCGTATTCCTCTGGACTTTCTGCGGCTCGAGGGCAGCCGACGTCTCTTCTACCGGCTCGTGGCCGGGAACCCGGAGAGGTAGGCGTGTCGGTAACCTGTTCCCCTGAGCCCCGATCACGCACGCCCGAGCGAACTCCGAGCCCGGGTGTCACCGCACCACCGGAGGAACCGGACTCGTGCCCGAGACCGAACCGCCCACCGCGCCCCCAACCCGCAGGGCGACTCTGCGTGGCGACTGCGCCAACTGCTTCGGTCTGTGCTGCGTGGCCCTCACGCTGACCGCGTCCTCGGACTTCGCGATCGACAAGGACGCGGGCACCCCCTGCCCCAATCTGGCGGACGACTTCCGTTGCGGCATCCACGCACGGCTGCGGCCCGGGGGCTTCTCCGGGTGCACCGTGTACGACTGCTTCGGTGCCGGCCAGAAGGTCTCGCAGGACACGTACGCAGGCCGGGACTGGCGCTCGGCTCCGGATGCCGGGCAGCAGATGTTCCAGGTGTTAAGGAACTCGCGGAGTTCGACGTCTCGGCGCACCGGGCCGTCGTCGCGCCCCTGCTGGCACGGGCCGGCGGACTCGAACGTGCCGGCGCGCCCCGCAACGAGAGGCGGCGTCGGCTTGGCCCGGACCTCATCGGCGCACGGCTCAGGGACGCGGATCTGCGAGGAGCTGAACTCCGCGGCGCCTGTCTCATCGCCGCTGACCTGCGAGGAGCCGACCTGCGCCGCGCGGACGTCATCGGTGCCGACTTCCGTGACGCCGACCTTTCCGACGCGGATCTGACGGGCACCCTCTTTCTCACCCAGATCCAGCTGAACGCGGCGAGGGGGAACGGAGCAACCCGGCTGCCGCCCTCTCTGACCCGGCCCCCGCACTGGGCCTCGGGCAGGTCCTGAGAGGGCACGAACGCCGGGATCAGTCCTCGGACTCCTGCCGGTCGGCGTCGGCGCAGCCGAGCATCCGGTTCATGGTGATGGCCTTCGTGTTGGCGGCGTGATGCATCGTGCGTACGCGGTGCACCCCGCACAGCCCGGCGAAGCCCATGCCGTGGACCTTCATGGCGACAGCGACTCCAGCGCCCCGGTGTTCCCGGCGCACCCCATGGCTGCCACATCGGACCGCGGCGCAGTTGCTGTTGAGCTCGTAGAGCGGACGACGGTTCTCGGCGCTGTCGCCGAGTTCCGCGAACGTCGTCAGCCTCAGGCCCGCCGACCGGCAGCGCTCGGTGTACGGCGCCCAGCGGTCCGCGTCGAAGAGACGCACATCCAGCTCAGGAACGACCCATGTCTCACTCACCGTGCCGGCCCTCCGCGGCAAGCCTGGTGTCCTTCTCGAGCGCCGCCTTGAGCCGCTCCAGCGTGGTAAGGATGTTCCCGCGCTGGAACTCGGTGAACGTGTGGCCCCGTGTCGCGAACCGGTCGAACGCGTTGGCGAGGAAGTCGGGCCAGGAGCGCCGGTTGTCCGTCCACGTCTCCGTGACCCGGGTGGAACCGCCGACCGGTTCGAAGTGGTACTCCCACAGGGCGATGGGCGCCCGGAGCCGCGGGCGGCGTGCCCCGATCGCATGCACGCGGAAGGCGAACCGCCGGCCGGGGTCGGCGGCGGTGACCGTGCACCGGGTCGTCCACCGGAAGGAACCGCGCTTGTTCCGTCCTTCGAAGACCATTCCGACATACGAACCGCGCTGCTCACCGAGCACTCGCGCGCCCCTGTTCTCGGGACTCCAGCGGCCCATCGCGGTGGGGTCGCTGAGTTGTTCGTACACGGCGGAGGGCTCCGCCCGGATCAGGATGCTGTCAGACACGGACATGGTGCGGGGCACGGGGGACACTCCCGTCCTCGTCCGGTGCTCCCCGAAGGCAGCCGGACGGATCATCTGCGAACGCCTTACGGTGCTGGTTCGTTGGACAGTGTCACCTACGCGCAACAGTGTCCATGACACCGCACCCGAGGAGCCCATGGCGTTCGACGAATCCGCACTCAGCGACAACGAGAACGGGGGCGTGAAGCCGAGGTCGTACTTCATCCTCTCCTTCGACCACGGCGCCGTGCCCGAGCTCGGCGCGGCCGCCCTGCGGCGGCCTCCCGAGGAGATCGTGCTCACCGGCGGGCCGTACGACCTGCGCCGTACCGTCGTGTCGGTGCGCGTCAACCACGCCTCGCCGCACCGTGTGGCGGCCGGGCCCGACGGCAGGACCAATCCCGACGGTGCGCCGCTTGAGTACCGCAGCACGCTGCTCGACGCGTACCGCCCGGTCATGGAGGAGTACGGCCTGTCCTCGCCGCCCGGCTACGGCCCGGCGGGCACGGGCCGAGCGGTGTTCGCGGTCAGCTCGTTCATGGACGGTCTCCCTCCGCAGGGGGTGAGGCCGTCCGGCCCGGGAGGGCCGGGCCCCGCACCGTTCACGCCGCGACCGGTGGGCGGTCACCGGCCCTGCCGGCGGCGTCCGGTACGCGGGTGCGGGCGACCGCGTGAGTGCTCGCACCCGCGACTCCCCGGGTGCGGGCACCCTGTCCGCCGACGGCGGTGAGGAGTCAGGCGCGCCACTCGGCGGTGCGCTCGGGAGACGCGTCCGCCAGCGCCTTGGCGATGGCCTCGACGTCACCCCGGTTGCCGTACACGGGGGTGCCGGGCTGCTGACGCCAGGACTCGTCCAGGCCGCCCGCGTCCACGGTGTCGAAACCGAGTTGGTCGATCAGGTCACGGACCACCTGCTTGGCCGCCGGGTCGTCACCGGAGACCGGAAGGGCCTGCCGGCCGGGAGTGCCGTGGGGGACGGCATTGTCGAGGATGTCCTGTGCGTACGTCCCGTTGAACGCCTTGATCACCGGACGGCCGAGCTGCTGCTCGGTCCACCGGCTCTCCGTCAGGCCGTCCTCGATCGCGGCGATCCGACCGTCGCGCTGCTGCGGGTAGTAGTTGCCCGTGTCGATGAACACCGCGCCGTCCGCCGCTCCGTCGAGGATGCCCGAGGGCAGGCCCGGGACCGACTTGAGCGGAACGGTCACCACCACGATGTCCGCATCGCGCGCCGCTTCGGTGGACCGGACCGCCGTGGCGCCCGTCTCCTCGGCGAGCGCCTCGAGCGTCTTTGGCCCGCGGGAGTTGGCGACGGAGACGTCGTGACCCAGCGCGGTGAGCCGCCGTGTCAGATTGCCACCGATGTTGCCCGCCCCGATGATGCCGATCTTCATGATTCCGACCTTCCGATGCCGAGTGCGTGAGGTGAAAGGGTCTCGCCGGTTCACCAACCCGGAGTGACCGGACACTATTCCGTGCCCGCTGAATCGGTTCTGCAGCGGTGCGGCGGATGGCGGCTCCGCGAGCGGGCACGTATGGAACGAGACAAGCGGAATTAGTGTCCCCCACTTGGAGGTGGCGTCCGTGCTGCACGGGGTCGACGTCAGTGCCTATCAGACCGACTTCGGCACCGACGACGTGGATTTCGTCTTCGTCAAGGCGACCGAGGGCCGCACCTATGTCAATCCGGGTCTTCGAAGTTAGTGGGGGTGCGGCTCTCGTCGGCTCCGCCGTGTAGTCGCACAGCGTGACCGGAGTCGCTGGTTGGTGCGGTTGCGGAAGCCAAAGGCGTTACGTGCTTCGAGCTTGATGAGGCGGTTGTTGCCTTCGGAGGCGGCGTTGGTGATGCCGGTGGTCAGGTAGGTCTCGATGCCGTCCCACCACTGTTCGACGGTCTCGGCGAGGGTGACGAGTTCGGGCAGGTGGGCGTGGTCGGCGACATGGGCGAGGAAGCGGTGGCGGGCGGCGGAGATCGCGGAGCG
>NZ_JBHVCT010000020.1:0-81742 GCF_042803195.1 Streptomyces sp. NPDC057428 | reverse complement strand
GCAGGGGGGACCCTGTGGGAGAGTAGGACGCCGCCGAACAATTATTCCGGGAAAGCCCCGTGCCCTTGTGGCACGGGGCTTTTCTGCGTTCCCGGTTTTATTTCAGGCCGGAGCGGCTTCGCTCTCGTGAGTAAGCGCGTCCTGATGCCTCGCGCTCGCGTCACGGAAGGCGAGCCCGTGAGGGGCTGCCGTCGCGGCTGTTGTGCGGGGGCCGGCCCTCGATGACGGGTGCGAGTCCGTCGAGGAGGGCCTTGAGGCCGAGTTCGAAGAGGGTGTCGAGGTGGAGGTCGTAGCCGTTGTCGAAGGAGCCGACCACCTTGGCGAACGTGGGGAAGCGGCGGGACTCCACAAGGTCCTGCATGGCCTGGGCCCGGCTGACCATCCACTGTTCCTCGGACTGACCGGAGGTGGCCGCGGCCTGTGCCTCCCGTTCCAGGTGGATGGCAAGCCCTTGGACGTGGCTGAAGAGCAGGACGTGGATGTCGAACAGTTCGGTAGGTGCGAGGCCGTGACCGTCGAGAGCGCTCAGGGACCACTCGCCGTGGGCGATGAGCCCGGGCACGAGAAGAGGCCGGGTGAGGGAGGAGAGCTGGGCCAGCCAGGGGTGTCTGCGGTGCAGGGACCAGAGCGTGCGCGCGCCGAGTTCCAGCCTCGGACGCCAGCCCCCGGGCGGGTCCGACGGGAAGGACTCCTCGCCGAACGCGGCGTCCGCCATGAGCAGGATGAGGTCGTCCTTGCCGGTGACGTGCCGGTAGGCCGACATGGGAGCCACGCCCAGGCGGGCCGCGATGCCGCGCATGGAGAGAGCGGTCAGGCCTTCTGCGTCCGCGATGTCGATGTCGATGGCGGTGCGGACGATGCGGTCGAGTGTGAGCTCCTGTTCCGCGGGAGCGGCGGACGGGCGTCGCCTGCTGCGGGAGGGGACCTTGGGGGCGACGACGGTGCCCGCTCGCGGTCGGGCCTCGACCAGTCCCTCCAGGCGGAGCGTGGTCAGAGCCTTGGTGGCGGTCGCGAGGGCGACTTTCCATTCCCTGGCGACCTGGCGCGTGGAGGGGACACGGTCTCCCGGGGACAGTTCGCCGTCCGTGATGCGTCGCCGGATGTCCGCCGCGATGCGCAGGTAGGGAGGCTCGGCCCCCGTGCGTGTGGGCTTGGTCACAGTGGCCCCTCTTCCTCTCGCTGTACTAGCTGCGTACGCCGTTAGTTCAGTTGACGCCTACGGCATACGAGAGGGACGAATCGCGGTGACCGTGGTCGAGCGCGGTACGGGACTGCGGCCCGGCGGGCAGGCGGTGGATGTCCGTGGCGTCGCTCTCGACGTGGTCGAGAGGATGGGTCTGCTGGCCGAGGCGCGGGCCGTGCGTACGAGGATGCGGGGCATGTCGGTGCTGGACGCCGACGGAAAGGAAGTCCATCGCTCGACCGAGGTCGCCTACAGCAGCGGGCGGCTGGACAGTGACGACATCGAGATCCTGCGCGAGGACCTGGTGCGGCTGATCCATGAGCGCACCCGTGACGACGTCGAGTACCTCTTCGGGGACACCGTCACCGCGCTCGACGAGGGCGCTGCGGGCGTGCGGGTGCAGTTCGCCGGGGAGGCGCCCCGGACCTACGACCTGGTCATCGGGGCCGACGGTCTGCATTCGACGGTACGACGGCTGGCCTTCGGCCCCGAGGAGCGCTTCGCCCACCATCTGGGCAGCTACCTCTCCGTGTTCGGTACGGACAACTTCCTCGGGCTGGAGGACTGGCAGGTGTGGCTGCGCGACGGGGAGGCCGGTTTCGGGATCATGCCGGTGCGCGGCAACACCGAGCTGAGGGTCGCGTTCGGCATCGAGTCCGGCCCGCTGGAGCGTGACGCCGGCGCCCTGCGTCGCATCATCACGGAGCGGCTCGCATCCATCCGGTGGGAGGGGCCGCGGCTGGCCGAGGCCGCGCTCGGCGCTCCGGACTTCTACTGCGACGCCATGGCACAGATCCGGATGGACAGCTGGTCCCTCGGCAGGGTGGCCCTGCTGGGCGACGCCGGCTATTGCCCCTCGCCTCTCTCGGGCCAGGGCACCAGTCTGGCGCTCGTGGGCGCCCACGTACTGGCCGACTGCCTGGCCCGGACGCCTGAGGACCACGCCTCCGCCTTCGCGTGCTATGAGGGCCGTATGCGGCCTTTCGTGGCCCTCAACCAGGCGCTGGCCACGGAGAACCCTGGCGGGCCGGCTTCCGAGGCGTCCGTCGAACTCGCCAAGAACGCGCTGTCGCTGGACGGCTGACCGTCGGGGCCAAAAGCCGTTTGCCCTGGTCGGGTCTGCGGGGCAGCATCGGCCCATGGACTATGACATTCGCGGTGTCCGGGCGGAGGAGTGGGAGCCGGCCAGAGAGATCCGTCTGGCGGCGCTGCGGGATCCGGTGGCGTCGATCGCCTTTCTGGAGACGTACGAGCGCGCGGTCGTGAGGCCGGACGAGTTCTGGCAGCAGCGGACGGCTGACGCCGCCGAGGGTCGGCTGAGCCGTCAGTTCATCGCCGAGACGCCGGACGGCGAGTGGGCGGGGACGGTGTCGGTTCTCATCGAACGTCCAGCCGACGAGCCGGGGTTCGGCGAGGCGGCGGAGTACGACCAGACTCACCTGGTGGGTGTGTTCGTGCGGCCCGGTCACCGGGGTCTAGGGGTGCTGGACGCGCTCTTCCGGGAGGCGATCGACTGGTCGTGGTCGCTGACCGGCCCGCCGGTGGAGCGGGTGCGGCTGTACGTCCACGAGGCCAACGCGCGCGCCGCGGCCGCCTACCGCCGGATCGGCTTCGTCCCGACGGGCCGTACCGTGCGGCTGGAGGGTGATCGGGACTCGTTGGAACTGGAGTTCGAGATCCGCCGTTGAGGGCCCTCGCGACGACGATCAGCGGGTCCCGGGAGCGGGGAGCTCTTCCTGCCAGCGTGCCCGGGCCTGCTCCCGGGAGCGGAGCAGGGCCAGCGCGGGCATCCCATGGTCCTGGCCGGCCGCCAGAAGCTCCGGAAGCTGGGGCAGCGGAGCGACAGCGGCGACGTCGTCGAGGACGAGGGACATTGGTGGGTCGAGCCGACCGTCGGTTGACCGTGCGGCCATGCGGCGGCCGTGCTCGACCACGTGTGAGGTGAGTGCGGTGAGCAGGGGCATCGCACCGGGGTGGTGGCGGGGATCCTCGATGGGTTCACCAACCACATAGAGCGTTCCCAGTTCGCGTGCAAATGATTCCAGTACGAGCGCATCAGCTCGATTGGCTGTGCAGGCTTCCCGGATGTGGACGGACGAGAGGGCGGCGAAGGCCCGTACGGTCAGTTCCTGTGCCATCTCGCGGCGTTCGGGATAGGCCGTGAGCGCCGACTCCAGCAGGCCGGCGAGTCCGGAGGCCGCCTTGGGGTGGGTACGGAGCAGGCGCACGACTTCGTGGCCGCCCGCGCCGGAAGCCCAGCGGTGGACCTGGCGGAAGGGGCGGCCGTCCACCGCGGCGGCGTGCAGCCAGCACTGCAGGAGGGTCGCGGCCGTGTCGGCGACGGCTGCGTCCGCCTTGGCCAGGGGGCGTACGGGGGTGAGCAGCGCGGTGGCGCGTGCGGCCGCGACGGCGGGGTCCTCGCATCCGGCGGTCGGTGACCAGTGGAGCCTGGCCGGGGTGTCGCAGAGGTGGCCCGGGTCGTAGACGAGGACGGGGCCGAGCTTGCTCCGGGCGTCCTTCGTCTCGGCCCAGACGGTGGGATCGGAGGTCACGACCAGTGCGGGTCCGTCCGCGTCCCTGATGGCCTGGACGGCGGTGGGGCGGCGGGTGGCGGACACGCCGTACATGACGTGCGGGGTGCGGGGCGTGGGGACGGCGGCTGGGGGCGTCTCCGGTGCGTACGCCGCGGCCGGAGGTGCCGCGACGGGCGGCGGCGCGGGGGCCGGGGGGCCCAGGGAGCGCGTGCCGGCCCGACCGTACTCGTGGACCGCGGATTGCGGGTGTACGGCTTTCGGTGCGGGCTCCAGGTGGGAGACCCGCCGCTTCCTGACCATGCGCCAGCGGGTGACCACGCCTGCCGCGAACACGGTCAGGACCAGCAGAACCATCACTTCGCCGATGAACAGGCCCCAGAACAGGCCGTGTCCGGACAGTTCACCGGCCGGGGTGTCGGGCCACGCCCCCGGCAGGTCCGTGGGCTGCACGGCCAGGGCCCGCAGGGCGAGTGGTGTGCGCGTGAAGGTGACGGCGTGGGGCCATGCGCCGTGGGTGAAGAGCCCGGCGAGACCGGTGGCCGTCCAGGCCAGGACCGTCAGGCCGAAGAGGAAGGCCAGGAGGCCGATCAGCAGGCCGTCCGGGATGCCCCCCTGCTGTTCGCCGCGCCCCGTGCCGGATGGTGACTGGCGTGCCATGTCATGCCACCGTTGACTCGGAGGACTCGTTCACCCGTTGGTGGTACTCGATGTGCGCCGCCCGTTGCTCCGCCTCCAGCTCCGCGGCTTGTACGTCCTCGGGGAGCATGTCCGACGTCGACCCTTCGGTCATGGCCCTGTCCGTGAAGACCAGGGGGCGTTCCGCCTCGGTGATCAGGTGTTTGACGACCTGGACGTTGCCGTTGACGTCCCAGACGGCGATGCCGGGGGTCAGCGTCGGGATGATCTCGACGGCCCACCTGGGCAGACCGATGACCTTGCCCGTCGCTCTGGCCTCGTCGGCCTTCTGGGCGTAGATCGTGCGGGTGGAGGCCATCTTCAGGATGGCGGCGGCTTCCTTCGCCGCGGCCCCGTCGACGACGTCGCTGAGGTGGTGGACGACCGCCACGAAGGACAGGCCGAGGCGTCGTCCGAACTTCAGCAGGCGCTGGAAGAGCTGGGCGACGAAGGGGGAGTTGATGATGTGCCAGGCCTCTTCGACGAGGAAGATGCGCTTCTTCCGGTCGGGCCTGATCCAGGTGTGCTCCAGCCAGACACCGACGATCGCCATGAGGATGGGCATCGCGATCGAGTTGCGGTCGATGTGCGAGAGGTCGAAGACGATCAGTGGTGCGTCGAGGTCGATGCCGATCGTGGTCGGGCCGTCGAACATGCCCCGCAGGTCACCGTCGACGAGGCGGTCCAGGACGAGAGCGACGTCCAGGCCCCAGGCCCGTACGTCGTCTATGTCGACGTTCATCGCCTCGGCGGACTCGGGCTTCGGGTGGCGCAGCTGCTCCACGATGTCCATCAGTACGGGCTGGCGGGTGGTGATGGTGGCGCTGACGTACGCGTGGGCGACCTTGAGTGCGAAGCCGGACCGTTCGTCGAGGCCATGGCCCATGGCGACCTCGATGATCGTGCGCAGCAGGGCGAGCTGGCCGGTCGTGGTGATCGAGGGATCGAGCGGGTTGAGCCTGATCCCGTCGTTCAGCGCCGCCGTCGGGTCCAGCCGGATGGGCGTGATGCCCAGCTCCTCGGCGATCAGGTTCCACTCGCCGACGCCGTCCTCGCCCTGGGCGTCCAGGACGACGACCTGGCGGTCACGGAAGCGGAGCTGGCGCAGGACGTACGTCTTCTCCAGTGCGGACTTGCCGTTGCCGGACTCGCCGAGGACCAGCCAGTGCGGGGCGGGGAGCTGTTGTCCGTACAGCTGGAACGGGTCGTAGATGTAGCCCTTGCCCGAATACACCTCACGCCCGATGATCACGCCGGAGTCGCCGAGGCCGGGCGCGGCGGTCGGCAGGTAGACGGCCTGGGCCTGACCGGTGGACGTGCGCACCGGCAGGCGGGTCGTCTCCACCTTCCCGAACAGGAAGCCGGTGAAGGCATCCGACAACGCGGACAGCGGATCTCGCATGGCGTGACTGCCCTTTCGTTAGCGACGGATACCGGTGGCGAACGGCAAGGTGTTCACGAAGGCGCGGTGGTGTTCGCGGTCGCACCACTCCAGTTTCAGGTACGACTTGCCGGCCGAGGCCCGGATCGTCCGCTTGTCGCGGGCGAGGGCCTCGGGGGACCGGGACGACACGGTGATGTACCCCACGAGGTTGACCCCCGCCGCCCCGCTCGCCAGATCTTCACCCCGCTGGTCGAGCCGGCCGTGGGCGGCGATGTCGCGCGGGTCGACCGTGCGGTTCATCTTGGCCTGGCGGCTCGCCTCGGCGTCGTCGTTGGTCTTCTCGGTCAGCATCCGCTCGATGGCGATCTCGGTGGGTTCGAGGTCCATGCAGACGGCGACCGTGCGGATCACGTCGGGTGTGTGGACGAGCAGGGGCGCCAGGAAGTTCACGCCGACCGGAGTCATCGGCCATTCCTTCACCCAGGCCGTGGCGTGGCACCAGGGGGCGCGGGTGGTGGATTCGCGTGTCTTGGCCTGCAGGAACGTCGGCTCGACCGCGTCCAGTTCGGCCGGCCAGGCATTGCGCTTCGTCATCGCCTGGATGTGGTCGATGGGGTGGTCCGGGTCGTACATCGAGTGCACGAGGGAGGCGAGCCTGCTCTGCCCGAGCGGCTGGCGCACCCGGATGTCGGCCTCGGCGAGCCGGGCGCAGATGTCGGTCAGCTCGCGTGCCATGACGACGGCGAGCCCGGCGTCGCGGTCCACCTTGCGGCCGCCCTGAGGGCGGATGGCGCGGGCCATGGCGTTGGCCTCGGCGGCCAGGTCGCGGCTGTAGTGCATACAGGCCACGAGGTAGGCGCGGTGCTGCTCGCTGGAGGTGGAGACCATCGACTGGAGCTGGTCGTAGGAGTCCTGGAGCCAGCCGGGCGCGGTCCTGTCACCGCGCTGGGCGACGTCCTTCGCGTGGGCGTCGGGGTCGGCGGGGAGGGTGCGGGCAAGCATCTGAAGGCGCGTCACATAGCCGTCGCCGTTGGCCACGTGCTTGAGCAGGGTGCCGAAGCGGTCGACCAGGGCCTCCTGGTCCTCGCTGTCGCGCAGCCCGACGCCGGGGCCCTCGATTTCGATGGCCGCGGTGACCGTACGGCGGTCAGCGTGCAGCAGGACGGCGATCTCGTCGGGGCCGAACGGCGCGGCGAGCCAGCTGATCCTGCCGATGCCGGGCGGCGGCCCGATCTCGACCTCGCGCCCGTCGGTCCTCACGCCCGCCTCCATGGCGGCGGAACGGTAGGCCGTGCCGCGGCGCAGGGTGCGCCTGAAGCTGCGGTTGATCTCGAACCACTTGTAGAAGGTGCGGCCCTTGTAGGGGACGTACACGACGGCCAGGGCCAGCATGGGGAAGCCCACGAGGGAGACGATCCGCAGGGAGAGGGCGGGGACGAGGAGGCCGCTCATCATGCCGAGGAACGCCCCGGCGATGATCAGCGCGATCTCGCCCGTCTCACGGTTCTTGCCGACGATCGCGTTCGGCCGGGCCCGGCCGATGAGATACGTGCGGCGGGGCGCGATCGTATGGGACTGGATCGTCAACGCCCTCCACCTCCTGTGCTCGTGCTACCTGTGCTGCCTGAACCGCCTCCTCGCGGGGAGCGGCTGCCGTGGGGAGTGCCGGAGGCGGGTCCGGACCCGCTGCGGGGCGAGGGTGCGGCACCTCCGCCTCCGCCGCCCTGGTTGCGGGAGCTGTGGGCGGCGACACCGCCGCTGACCGGGTTGGCCGGGCGGGCGCCGCCTCCGCCTTCACCGCCACCGCTGCGGCCGCTGTGGGTCTTGATGCCCTGCGAGACGAGGGCGGCGGGGGAGCTGATGAGGGCGGCGGCCTGGGAGCCGTCGGTGGCCTGCCGGCGGTTGGTGCGGGCGCCCTGGATCTCGTCGCCGAAGCCGGGTACGAAGCGGTAGATCATCGCGGAGGCGAAGATTGCCAGCAGGATGATGGAGAGCCCGGACACCACGGCCGAGAACGCGTTGGGCCCGTCGTCTGCGGAGAGTGCCCCGGCGAGGCCGAGCACGATGACGATGACCGGCTTCACCATGATCACCGCGATCATGATTCCCGCCCAGCGGCGGACGTGGCCCCACATGTTCTTGTCGACGAGTCCGGAGTACACGACGACACCGAGCAGCGCGCCCACGTAGAGCAGGGCGGCCCGGATGACGAGCTCCAGCCACAGGATTCCGGCGGCGAGAATCGAGACGAGGGAGACGACGATCAGCATGATCGGCCCGCCGCCGATGTCCTTGCCCTTCTTGAGCGCCTCGGCGAACGACCCGAAGAAGACGTCGGTCTGCCCGCCCGTCGCGGTCGAGATGACCTCGGACACGCCGTCGGTGGCCGAGACCACCACGTACAGGATGAGCGGGGTGAAGGCCGAGGCCAGGACCGTGAGCCAGAGGAACCCGACGGCCTCGGAGATCGCGGTGGTGAACGGCACGCCCCTGATGGCGCGCTTGGCCACGGCGAAGAGCCACAGGACCAGGGTGAGGATGGTGGAGGCCGCGAAGACCACGGCGTACTGGGTGAGGAACGTGGAGTTGGTGAAGTCGACGGTCGCCGTGCTCTCCACGGCCTTGCTGAGCTCGCGGACGAGGTAGGCGGCGGCGTCGGCGCAGCCGCGAGCCAGGGAGGAGAGGGGGTCTAGGGCGTCGTCTGTGACGGAGGGGGTGCGCCTGGCGCCGGCTCCGCTTTCGCCGTCCTCGCAGTAATCGCGGGCAGCGCCGTAGATGAGGTCGCAAGGGTTGTTACTGCTACTGGGACTGGGTGTAGGCGATGGGGCTGCTACGGCTCGCGTCGCGAACAGGGTGAGAGAAGCCTGCATCGCGGCGAGTAGGGCAACGACGGACCTGGCACGACGCCACGGCTTACCGGGCATAGGTAAAGCCTCCAAACCCGTTGACGGCACCGGCGATCTCGTCGGCTCCGGACGCCCTGTTGTCGCCGCCCACGGGGGCAGGGCCGTCCTTTTGGGAGTGCGTGACAGCCTTCCAGTCGCCATTCACCCATTGCAGTTCCATGGTGATGGTGAACCAGCCGTCCGTAACTGGCTTCGTCGATCCTTCGCCCGCCAGGCCGAGCAGGCCCGAGCACCAGACGTCGACGGTCACCTGGTCCTCAGACGCCTTTGTCACCTTTGTTCCGATGGGCGTCGTGCGGGAGATGAAAGCAAAGCCTGCAGGAGCAGTGCCGTCGTCGTTGAGGCCGACGTTTCTGAAGAAGCCGGTCGAATAGGCCTGATCGAGCGTGGACCGGAACTTATCGATGGACGTAGGCGCGATAACGGCGTCGAGGATGCCATCGCGCTTCGTCTTGTCGAACATCTCCGCGGACCCCAGCGCCACCGCGTAATTCGCCGCAGCGCTCTGCGCCCCCTGCTCGTCGTGCGCGAAGCCGAAGGCGATGGTGCCGTTCTTGCCCTGGACCGGTTTGGTGCCCGTCGCCGTGGTGGGGACCGCGCCGGTGGCGTCCGGCTTCTTCTCCTTGCCGCTGCCGCCGTTGTCGCCCCCGCCCTGGTTCGCGAACGCGATCGCCGCGATCAGCAGCACCACCACGCCCACGATCATCACCAGCGAGCGGGAGTTGCGGGCGGGTCGCCGGCCGTAACCGTCGGGGTCCTCGCCGCTTCCGGGCATGCGGGTGCGGGTCTGGCGCGTTCCGCCGAGAGTGCTGTACGCATCTTCCGAGCGGCCACCCGGCTCGCTGCCGCCGTAACCGCGCTCGTCGCCCTGGCTCATGCCGCGTACGCCCCCTCAACCGTCTGCAGTTCCGCGTGGTACGACGGTAGCGGTGCTGGTTCCCGCATGGGCGCGGTGTGGTGACTCGACATCAGGGGACGCAACCTCTGCCGGTGGGCACGACGGACGGATGGTGTGGGAGGGGCTGGGCGGCCACGGCCTGGGACGGCGCGCTGACGGCCGCTCAGACAGCCATCCCGTACACGATGGTGAACAGTGTGCCGAGCGAGCCGATGATGAAGACGCCGGTCAGACCCGCCACGATCAGGCCCTTGCCCTGTTCCGCGCTGAAGGTGTCGCGCAGCGCCGTGGCGCCGATGCGTTGTTTTGCCGCACCCCAGATCGCGATGCCGAGGCAGAGCAGGATGGCGACGGCCATCACCACCTCGATCATGATGCGTGCCTCGTTGCCCAGGGTCCCGAACGGCCCCCAGTCTGGGGCGATTCCCCCGATGATGGTGGTGATATCGCCCTTTTCCGCTGACAGGTTCATGTAAGTCACCGCCCCTGTTGGGTAGTTCGCGGCCCGTGCCGTGTGGCACGGGCAGGTCTCTATCTTCGCTGATGAAACCGGCATCGCACGACGCCTTCCGGGGTCTCTTTACCCGGATCTCGCACGTTTGACCGGAGGAGCCGCCCTGACCTGCGGCTCGTGTCAGGATCTGCACGCATATGCATGGTTACTCTGTGTATCACGCGCTGTGACCGCTAGCAACGACGGTGGCCATGGTTCCGGATGCGGTCGATGCGTTCACGGGCCGCGAGCTGTTCGTACGCGCTGTTCGAGAGCCGTGATTGCGCCGGTGGCTTCTGGCCGATGCGTCGTCAGGTGCGGGGCGGGGAAGGCGTCAGGGGTCCGGAGGCCCGAGCACGGTTCGTACGGGCGGCTGCGGGCGTGGCGGGATGGTCCAGTGCGAAGGTGGCCTGAAGTCGCACCACGAGCCGTCGAACGGGAAGGCCCTCGTCTCGGCCAGGCGCACCACGCGTTCGCCCTCGGCGCGTATCGCCGCGGCTTCGTCCGGTGACCAGTAGGCGGCGTCCCCGGTCTTCTCTGCGAACGACCGCTCGTCCTTCCATCGCCATGCGTGGTCCCGGGCGACGGTGATGTCCAGCTCGTGATCGATGACGTCGATGTCCTCGCCGTGGTGGTAGCGGTGTTCCAGGTTCACGTACCAGCTGCGGAACCTCTGCCGGCGTCCGAAGAACCAGAAGACCGCGTGTCCGGCTGCGGCCGGCTGGTGGATGAGCGCGCTGCCCATGGGCCACCGGCCGGGCTTCAGCGGGTATCCGTCCACGGGTCGCTCCTCCGGCGGGATGTCCCGGAGGTGGGCGCCGCCGGGCAGTTCGGTCTGCCACATCGGGGTTCCGCTCTCCAGCCACACCAACTGGCCCTCGTCCGTGCGTTCGACGAGGCGTACGGGCACAGAGGTGCTCAGGTGGCCGCCGATGAAGAGGTTCCAGCGGAGGATCCGGCCGGTCACGGGGCGAGGAGTGCCAGGTCGTCGGCGGTGAGGCGCAGAGCGCCCGCGGCCACGTTCTCCACGAGGTGGTCGGGGTTGCCGGTGCCGGGGATGGCCAGCACGTGGGGCCCCTGGTGGAGTGTCCAGGCCAGTCTGATCTGGGCGGGCGTCACACCGTGTGTGCGTGCGACGGCACGCACCTCGTCCCGCTCGGTGTGGGTGACACCGCCTTCGCGGCCCTTGCCGACGATGGCGAAGAACGGCACGAAGGCGATGCCCTCCTCGCCGCAGTACCGCAGGAAGGCGTGGTCCTCGGCCGGGGAGCCGATGCCGTACGCGTTCTGTACACAGACGACGGGCGCGATGCTGCGCGCCTCGGCCAGCTGCGCCGGCGAGGTGTTGGACATCCCCAGGTGGCGGATGAGGCCGGCGTCGCGGAGTTCGGACAGTGCGCCGAAGTGGTCGGCGACGGATGCCTCCGCCCCGCTCGGTGCGAGGCGCAGGTTGACCACGTCCAGGTGGTCACGGCCGAGCTGGCGCAGGTTCTCCTCGACGTGGCCGCGCAGCTGCTGCGGCGTGGCCCAGAGCCAGGCACCCGAGGGGTCACGGCCCGGGCCGACCTTGGTGGTGATGACGAGGTCGTCGGAGTAGGGGGCCAGTGCGCTGTTGATGAGCTCGTTGGCGGACCGCAGTGCCGAGAAGTAGAAGGCGGCGGTGTCGATGTGGTTGACGCCGAGCTCGACGGCCGTGCGCAGGACGCCCAGGGCGCGCTTCCGGTCGCTGGGGACTCCGTCGGCGAACACCGCGCCGTCCTGGGTGAGGCGCATCGAGCCGAAGCCGAGCCGGTTGACGGTCAGATCTCCGAGCTCCCAGGTCCCGGCCGATGATGCGTTGATCGTTTCCACCGATGAAGTCATCGTGGGATTCTGCCACTGGCCGTCTGCGCCGCCGCGGTGGTACCTGATGGCCCGTTCGGGCCCGTGCGAGGGAGGTGGTCGATGATGATCTCCGCGACCCGGGAGGGCGGTATGCCGGTGGTGTCGATGGTCTCCGCCTCGCGTCGCAGCCAGGGCAGCGCGTCGCGGTAGGCGGGGAGGTGGTCGAGGCGCCACTGGCCCGCGTTGCGGCTGTCCGGCTTGGTGTCGGTCGTGATGCGGTGCACGAGTGTGCCGTCGTCCGTGTGCAGTACGAAGTGGTGGACCGGGATGCCGGCCTCGGCCAGTCCGCCGCTGAGCTCCTGCCAGTACCCCTCACGCAGGACGGTCTGGGTGACGACGAGCGTCCCGCCCACGAAGTCGAGCAACTGCCGCGCCGTCTCCACGACGAGGCCCCGCCACGGTTGCCAGTCCTGGAAGTCCCGTTCCGGTCTGCCGAGCACGTGCCCGAGCATCTCCCCGACCTTCTCCGCGTCGAAGAGCCGGGCCCCGGGGAGCCGTGCGGTGAGTTCTCCCGCGGTGGTGGTCTTTCCCACGCCGAAGGTGCCGTTGAGCCAGATGATCACACGGAGGAGCGTACGCCGAGGCCGGTACGGCGGGGCGGCTTCGGCCAGCACCGCTGCCCTTGCCCGGTCCCGGCCGGCGAACGGACTCAGGACCCGTGCGTCAGTACGGCGATGAAGCTGCGGCCGTAGGCATGGTGGGTCGTGACGTCGATGCGGGTGCCGCCGGGGACGTGGCGGACCCGGACCCCGGTGTCGGCGGAGCGGGTCCGAAGCGGCCTGCCGTGCAGGGTGACGGATACCGTTCGCCGCGTCGTCGAGAGCTCCACCAGTACGCTCCAAGGTCCGGTAGGCGCGTACTGGCCAGCCAAACAACGGGGCGCGGCACCGTCAATGGCGGGGTGGCCCCGGGGCGGTACTCCTCACAGGTTCCTGATGATGTCGTTCATGAAGTCACGGGAGGTGTCGGGTGCGAGCGCGATGGCCTCGGTCCGGTCCAGCAGCACGCGGTACTTCTCCAACTGGGCTTCCGTGTCCAGGAAGGCGGGGCCGTGCGCCTGGTCCAGGTTGACGCTGTCGAGCTGCGGCACCGGCCCGTGGGCGTAGTAGATCGACTGCCCCGACCCGGCGAGGGCCCCGGCCGAGAACGGGATCACCTGGATCGCGACGTGCTCGCGCTCGCTCATCTCCAGGAGGTGTCCGAGCTGTCGGCGGGCCACCTCGGGACCACCCAACCGCATACGCAGGGCGGCCTCGTGGATGACGACCCGCTGGGTCGTGGGCGGATCGCGGAAGAGGACGGCCTGTCGTTTGATCCGGAACGAGACGCGGTGCTCGACCTCGGGGGGTGAAAGTTCCGGGACTTCCTGGCGGAGCACCTCGCGGGCGTGCTCGGGGGTCTGGAGCAGTGCGGGGATGTGCACGGTCACCGCGGTACGCAGGCGCACGGCGTGGTGCTCGATCTCCGCCAGGTCGAGGAGGGGCGCGGGCAGGATCTCCCGGTACTCCTCCCACCAGCCGCGCGTGCGGTCGGCGGTCATGTTGCACAGGGCCCTGATGACCCCTTGGTCCACGTAGGCGTAGTGGTCGGCCAGTGCCCGCACCCGGTCGGGGCTCACACCCACGCGCCCGGCTTCCATGTTGCTGATCTGGTTCTGCTTCACACCCAGGAGTGCACCGGCCTGCGTCGCGGTGAGGCCGGCGCGTTCACGGAGCTTGCGCAGTTCACTGCCGAGGCGCAGCTGACGACCTGTCGGGCGGGTTCTCACCTGGTGATTCGCCTCCCTGAGCGCCTCGTCACCCACACGAGTGGGAGTTCACTCATTACTTGCCTTTCGGCTAATTCATTAGTCAAAACCTGGCTACCTTGGGACGCAGGCCACCTGCCCGGAAGTACCCCGCTCGACGGAGCGGCCTCGTCACCGGGTCATGCGACATGCACACCCCAACCCTGCTCCGCGAACGGAGACTTCCATGACCCCCGCCACCGTATCGCCGCCCTGGGCGTACACCCTCCAACTTCCGCAGGATCCCCGTGGCCCCGGTATCGCGCGCGCGACGCTGCGAACCGTCCTGGTGGTGCACGGGATAGGGGATCTGGTCGAGACCGCCGAACTGGTGGCGAGCGAGCTCGTCACCAATGCCTACCGGCATTCCTCCGGGCCCTACTCGCTCCGGCTGCGCGGTGCGGGGAGGAACCGGGTCCGGGTCGGGGTGTGGGACAGCAACCCGGAGATCCCTGCGCCCTTTTGCGGCGGGGAGACGCGTGAGCCGGGCGCCCTGGACGAGGGCGGGCGTGGGCTGCGGCTCGTACGACAGTGCGCGGACAGCTGGGGCGCGTACCCGGTCCGGGGCGGGCTGCCGGGTCAGGGCGGCAAGGTCCTCTGGGTCGAGTGCACGTGGAAACCGGACTGTCGGTGGGGTGAGCTGCCGTAGTGACAACGACCCTGAGCCGTCGGCGGTGCGCTGCGGGACCGCCTGCTCGCCCGCACCCGCGCCCGCACCCGGCGGCTCAGCGGTTCATATGCGCAGTTCCGGGGGGAATCCGGTCCAGCGGAGCTCCTCCGGGAGGTGGCTCATGTCGTTGACCACGACCAGGGAGGCGGGCATGCCGGGGGTGTACCGGATCACTGTCAGCGCGGCGTTGGAGTGGTTGAGCCCCATCCAGCGCCAAGCGGGGGCGTCGAGGGCGTCACGCACCAGCCAGGCGACGAGGAACGCGTGGGTGACGACGAGTTCGTGGCGCGGTTCGTCGCCCTCCGCGCATCCGGCGAACCTCGCCAGTGCGTCGCGGGCCAGTTCGGGGCCACGGGTGCGCTCGTCCTCCGGCACCTGCTCCACGAACGCGACCAGGCGGTCCGCCGACTCCCGCGGGAGTTCCTCACGTCGCGGGACGTACGGGACGTAGTCCCCGGCCGCCTCCGCGACCCGCAGGGGAACGTCCCGCCGGAGCTGCTCGTGGACCAGCTGGGCGGTCTGTGCGGCCCGGGGCAGCGGGCCGTGGTGGACGGCGGCGAACGGTACGTCCCGGAGTCGCTCGCCCAGCAGGGACGCCTGACGCCTGCCGTTCTTCGTCAGCTCGGTCTCGTCGGCCGATGCCTCGGCGTGCCGGGCTATGTAGAGGTAGCGGGTGGCGGAGCTGGTCATGGGAGCCCTTTCGGCTGGTCATGCGGGTGGTCATGCGGATGCCGAAGGGGACGGTGTGAGTCCCGGGCCGGTTCCGGTTCGCGCGTTCGGGTGATGTCGGCACGGACGGTTCCTTGCAGGGGCCGGGGCGCCAGCCCTCGGTCTCCCTCCGCTCGGCGTGTCGGGTACGCCGGGTTTGGCACAGTGCCGCTCCATGATCCGGGAGCGGGGAGAGGTATGGCTGCGGTACAGAGGCTGAGCGAACTGGCGGGGGCGCAGCCGGGCGGGAGCGCGCCCGCCGGTGTCCTGAAGCACAGCGACGGGCCGTGGCTGCGTGCGGCTGGCGGAGCCGACGATCTGGTGGCCCATCTGGGGCCGGTGCGGAACGAGTTGGCGACGGCGCACGAGGGGCTGGCGAACATGCTCGGCCAGCTGTCAGCCCTTGCGGAGCTGGCGGCGGTACGGGAGTCCTGGGAGAAGCGGATCGAGGCGGCGCGGGGCGAATGCGGCAGCCTGGCAGGCAGGTTGCGGGCCGTCGCGCAGGTTCAGGGCGCCACGAACGAGGCCGTGCGTTCGTCATTCGCACGGATGTCACGGCCTGGTGGTGAGGAGCGGTGAAGTCGGCACTGACCTGGGCGCAGTTACGGGACCTGAAGTGTGCCGAGCTGGAGGGTGCGGCCGACGGATGGGGCAGGTCGAGCAACCGGGCCGATGCCGCGCGGGACCGCATCGAGCAGCACCTGCTGACCGGGCTGCGGGACACCCAGGAGGGCGAGGCCGCCCGGGCTGCGGTCGCCCGGCTGCGTCAGCTCGGGCGGAACTTCCAGTACGTCTACACCGAGTGCGGGCTCCTGCGTACGACGCTGAACTCGCTGGCCCACGAGATGAAGATTCAGCAGCGAGCGTTGTCGGAGGCGCTGGACGATGCGGCGGCACTGAAGTTCACCGTGCACGCGGACGGGTCGGTGACGTACCCGGCGGCGGGCGAGGGCCTCATCGACGGCGCCCCACTGCAGGGCGGCACGGCGAGTTCGAACGGGGCCCCGGCGCTGGTCCAGCCGTCGGGCCTTGTCGCACCGAACCCGAACACGGCAAAGGCGCAGGACATCGCTGACCGGGTGACTGGAGCGGTGCGGTCCGCCGCCGAGATCGACTGGCGGTACGCGGGGATCCTGCGCCGTCTGAAGGCGGAGGAGGGGCTGAAGGTCCCCGATTCCACCTGGAAGGACGCGGCGGGGGACGCGTCCGCGGTCAGGGACGCGGCGGGCTCCTACCTGAAGGACGCCATCCCGCACGACGCGACGCCGGCCCAGCGGCGCGACTGGTGGGCGGGCCTGACTCAGGAGCAGCGAGAGGAGTACCTCGCGGTGTACCCGGACCAGGTCGGCAACCTGGACGGCATCCCGGCCCTGGTCCGCGACGCGGCCAACCGGGACAACCTGCAGCTGCTGATCGGCAAGCTGGAGGGCCGGGACGACGACCGGTCGGTCACGCACCTCGCGGGACTGCGGGAGATCGAGCGGCAGTTGGGGGCGGGGACGCAGCCTCCTATGTTCCTGCTCGGCATCGGGGACGAGGGGAACGGTAGAGCGATCGTCTCGTTCGGCAACCCGGACACGGCGAAGAATGTTGCGGCGTATGTTCCTGGGCTCAATACGGCTCTGGATGAAGGTTTTGCGAAGAATGACTTGAAGCGGGCCCGGGACACTGCAATCGCGACTCGCGAGATTGATCAATCAAGTGCCACAATTGCTTGGCTCGGATACGACGCACCACAGTTCCCGGACGGGCTAGACAGCCTTTCCGTTATGGAGAATGAACGCGCCGAGGCGGGTGGCCGATCCTTTAATAGCTTCGTGGGCGGTCTGGCGGCGTCAAGTGATCATGGAGATCCGCATTTGGTTGCAATCGGGCATTCGTACGGTTCACGCACGGTGGGGGCCGCCACGCAGGAAGGTGATGGGGTGCCGGGATTGGACGACATTGTGCTGATTGGTAGCCCCGGAGTCGGAGTCGATCGTGCGGAGGACCTAGGTGTGGGTCGGGGGCACGTATTTGTTGGGGCGGCTGATAATGATGTTGTCACTAAGACTTCGTCGAAGTTGCAGGCTGGTTTTGGCGCGGTCGGTGGGCCCTATGGGTATGCGGTCGGGAGCTTGATCGATCGGGACGACCATGTGTGGTTCGGTAGGGATCCTGCCAGCGAAGCCTTTGGGGCTACTCGTTTTCGCTCGGCGGAGGGGCCGCCGCTAGTTGGTCTTAAAGGCATTTCTTTCGCCGCCCACTCTCAGTACTTCGACCGAGGTGGTGAGGACCCAGTTTCGGCGGACAGTATTGCGCTTATCGCGGCAGGACAGGCTCGCAGAGTCAAGGTGGAGGAACCACGTTGAGGCGTCGGTCGGCAGTTTTGGCAATGCTGTTGAGTTTCTCCTTGATTGGGGGTTGCGGATACAAGGATGGGGATAATGTGAATATGCAAGAGGCGGCGCAGCGTTCTGATCGGATGCTCGATGACGTATTGAACGCGATTCGGCCGCATGTGCAATGGACTCATGGTCCCACTACTACTGGAAGCTGTGAGGTGTCGCGGAGGCGGACGATCATGACGGTAATCTCTGCGGAACGACGAGGTAGTTTTCTGGGCATCGTTGATCGGCACCTGCGTGAGAGCGGATTCAAGATCAACGCTATGAACAATGACTCAGAATTTCCCGCCATTTATGCTGGCACGGAAGAGGGCTACACCGTGAGTCTTCGGTTCGGCGGTGCGGGGCAAGCGTTCTTGCGCGTCGACACCCCCTGCGTAGAGGAGTCCGAGGTGGCCGAGTCCACCACCCGAGCGACCGCGCCCACCTACGAGGGGCAGGAGCACATCCCTCGCCCCAACATCCGCTCGGCCTTCTGGTCCGCCGGCGCCCCCTGACCCCCCGTAGCCGCCCCTGACGCCCCCTCATCCCCCCGACCACCCGTACACACCAGCGAATCAGGACGTGAACCGCGCCCGAATGGGGGATGGTTGGGGGGTGCGGAAATACTGGGTCTTCGTCGGCGGTGGGATCGGGCTGGGCCTGTGCTTCATCGCCCTGCTCGTCGTCGGTACGTACTCCGCCGCCGCCGGGATCTCCGGGGCGAGTGGGGCCGTCGGGCTGGCCAAGGGGGCTGTTCCGGCGCGGTATCAGCCGCTGGTCGAGCGGTGGGGCAACCTCTGCCCGGCCATCAACCCCGCGCTCCTCGCGGCCCAGTTGTACCAGGAGAGCGGCTGGAACCCCCGCGCGCAGAGCCCGGCCGCCGCGCAGGGCATCGCGCAGTTCATCCCCGGGACCTGGGCCACGCACGGCATCGACGGGGACAAGGACGGGGACCGGGACGTGTGGGACCCGGCCGATGCGATCCCGTCGGCGGCGTCGTACGACTGCGAGATCGCCGGGTACGTCAAGAAGGTGCCGGGCGATCCGACCGACAACATGCTCGCCGCCTACAACGCGGGTGCCTACCGGGTGATCCAGTCCGGCGGGGTGCCGGCGATCAGCGAGACGCAGAACTACGTCAAGATCATCCGCTCGCTGGAGAAGAGCTTCGCCAGGCCCGTCGGCCGGGTGCAGCCCTCGCAGCAGGCGGCCGGGGCGATCTACTTCGCGCAGAAGAAGCTCGGCACTCCGTATCTCTGGGGCGGGAACGGGACCGCGGAACAGGGGGGCCGGTTCGACTGTTCCGGGTTGACGCAGGCGGCGTACCGCACGGTCGACATCGAGCTGCCCCGGGTGGCGAACGACCAGTACAACGCGGGGCCGCACCCCTCGCGTGACGAGTTGCTCCCCGGTGACCTGGTGTTCTTCTCCGACGATCTGAACAACTCCCGTGCCATTCATCACGTGGGCCTCTACGTCGGTGGCGGCTACATGATCAACGCGCCGTACACGGGGGCCGTGATCCGGTTCGACAAGATCGACACGCCGGACTACTTCGGTGCCACCAGGGTCACGAAGGACGGGGCCGCGGCGCTTCCGACGGCGCTCCCGGGGAACTGACGACGAGTCGGCCGTGGCTGGAACTCTCCGTGAAGCCTGGGCCCTGAGCTGCGACGATGAGTCACTCTTCGATAACGTCATGGTGATCATTCGGTGGAGAGCGGAACGCGGACGGCCATCAGACCGTTCCCTGGACGGGGACAGCGTGTGCACTGACCACGCATAGCTGTCCGGGGAAGCCGTGCGGCAGGGCATCATGGCCTCCCGCGGCACCGATTCCGCACCGACCACGGGGGTCCGACCAAGGCGGCGTACACCGTTGTGCGCCGCAGCAGCAGCAGACAAGGCAAGGGGCCGCAGCAGATGGCTGGACTCGCACTCGATGGGTCGAACCCCGACGTCAGCCTGCTCTACGACATCAATGGGCTGGCGAAGGCCGCTCCGACCTGGTTCGACCGGGTCATGGAGTTCGTCGGTGAATACGGGATCATGCTGGGCATGGTCCTGGCGGTCCTGTGGTGCTGGTGGAGCGTGCGCCGACGCGGGACGACCGAGGACTCGGTGACGGCGGTCGCCGGCCTGGTGTGGGCGCCTCTGGCCGCCGGTATCGCCCTGCTCATCAACATCCCCATCCGGGGCTTCGTGGAGAGGCCGCGTCCGTTCCTCGATCACCAGGGGCTCGATGTCCTGGTGAAGGGCAAGACGGACTTCTCCTTCGTCAGCGACCACGCGACGATGGCCATGGCGATCGCTGTGGGCCTCTTCGTGGCCAACCGGAAGTTCGGCCTGGCGGCCATCGCGCTGGCGCTCCTGGAGGGCTTCTGCCGTGTCTACATGGGTGTCCACTACCCGACCGACGTGATCGGCGGCTTCGCTCTCGGTACAGCCGTGGCCCTGCTGCTCGCGCCGCTCGCGATGCTGCTGCTGACGCCCCTGGTGGGTGCCGTGGCCCGTGCCGGAGTGGTCGGCAGGCTCGTCCGCTCGGCCCGCCCGGTCTCGGTGGCCGGCGGGCCGGGTGAGGCCCGCGGGATTCCCGAGCCCCGTCCGGGCGCGGGCCGTGGTGGGGCGCCCGGCGAGAAGGATCTCGCCGCATAGCCGAAGGGCCGACGACGTGAGGGGGTGTCCCAAAGGGGCCGCCCCCTCTCGCATGTCCCGCCCCGCGCACATTTCCAAGAATGGCTGAGTCCGATCGCTCCGAGGCGCTGCCCGCGCGGCCGGTGACGGGACATCATGTGCGGGGAAACGGGGGCGTGGGCAAGCCGGCCCTGGTGCGCCGGTGGGAGACCGCCGCGCCCGAGCGGGCCTCGGTGGTGACGTCGTACGTGTGAGGGCTTTGCCCGACGGCCCGTGCCGAGGCCCACGCGATGGGCCGTGGCCGCGGCGGAGGGCTATCGGTCCTCAGCCGCGGTGACGTGTTCGGCTGCGTCGGTGCGGGCGCGGTCGCGGGAGCGCCGCGCGGGGCCGTACCAGCCGCAGGCACAGCGCGCCAGACAGAACGAGCCGCGTTCGACCGTGGTCGTGCTGTGCGCCCGGTCGGGGCCCTGCGCCGGCATGCGTACGGGGGCTTGGACGAGGGGGTCCGAGGGGTCCTGATGCACGCGTCCACGGTACTGGGGCCGTGCCCGGCGGGGCGCGGTGTGGGCCGAACGGCTTTCGGCAGGGCCTGCGCGGCGTGACGGGGCGCCCCGGCCGTCGTTAGGCGAAGGGGGCGGGAACCAGGGTCGGTGTACGTCGTTGGGGGTTGGCAGGCGATGGCGGTGCGACAGCACAGGTGCGGAGGCGGGGCACTGGCTGTGTGCGCCCTGGCCGTCGCCGGCGTGATGACGGTAGGCACCGGGTGCTCCGGTGGTGACGGCTGGGACGATGCGGGTGAGCGGGCCGTGACCCGAGGAAGCCCCGTCGGGAGCCCGGCCGACGCGGTGCGGCGGGCGGCGGACGAGCTGGTCCGCGCGGGCAGTGCCGAGACCCGCACCTCGATGGAGACGGCGGCCGGCGGGACCAGGGTGACCATCCGGGGCGAGGGGGTGTATGACTTCCGCGGGCAGCTGGGGCGGATCAGGGTGGTCCTGCCGAAGGACACTGCGGGGGCGGACGAGCACCGGCCGATCACGGAGCTGCTGGCGCCCGGGGCGGTGTACATGAAGAACCGCGGCGCCGGGGTTCCCGACGACAAGTGGGTGCGGATCGACACGACGGCCCTGGAGGACGGCAACCTCGTCACCGGCGGTGTGACCGATCCGACGGCCTCGGCCGAGCTCCTGCGCGGCGCTGCGGACGTGACGTACGTGGGGCGTACCGAGCTGGCCGGGGTGGAGGTCAGGCACTACCGGGGCACGGCCGACATCGGGAAGGCGGCGCGGGCGGCTTCGCGGGACTCGCGAGGTGCGCTGACGGCCGCGGCGAAAGGGTTCAGCACGGACACGGTGCCGTTCGACGCCTATCTGGACGACGACGGCCTGCTCCGGAAGGTGCGCCACCACTTCACCTTCGCGACCGAGGGACCGGCGGTGGCGGTGGTGTCGACGATGCTGCTGTACGGCTTCGGTACGCCGGTCTCCGTGCGGCTGCCCCCGGACGCGGACCTCTACACGGGCCGGGTCCAGCAGGGGAGGAGTGTCCCGGAAACCCCGTAGGGAGGGGGCCGAAATGGTCCGTCCGTGCCATGCGCGGTGCGTGCTCCGGTCCCTACGCTGAGGGTTGTCCCCGTGATCCCGGGTGGATCGGCTTGCGGCGTCAGGTGCGGTGCATCGCAAGGCGGAGGGGCGCTCGCTTACTGGATGTATCCGGGTGTTCCGACAACGCGGCGAGGTGCCGTGGCTGTCGTCGCGTGCCCGCCGGGGTTCGCGGGACAGCCCTCAAGGCAGTCGGTGCGCCGGAGTCGGCGACGGCAGAGAGAGGTGACGCAGGTGGTGACGCTCAGCGCTCCGAACGCTCAGGACTGTGTGGCCCTCGCCGAGATCGAACTGTGCGGTGAGCTCATGATCGCGGCGTCGGACGCGCTCGAGGACCGGCTCAGCGCCGACCGGATCGACGAGGTGCTCAACGTCAGGACCGGTCCCGGTCCGGCCGGGCAGCCGCCGTCCATCCCCCGGCAGGGCAGCCACCGGGGATGACGCCCCCGGCCTCCCTCATGTGCGCAGCAGGCGGGCGATGGCCTTGGTGGCCTCCTCGACCTTCGCGTCGATCTCGTCCCCGCCCTTGACGGCGGCGTCGGCGACGCAGTGGCGCAGGTGCTCCTCCAGGAGCTGGAGAGCGAAGGACTGCAGGGCCTTGGTGGAGGCTGACACCTGGGTGAGTATGTCGATGCAGTAGACGTCCTCGTCCACCATCCGCTGGAGTCCGCGGACCTGGCCCTCGATGCGGCGCAGGCGCTTGAGGTGCTCTTCCTTCTGGTGGTGGTACCCGTGGATACCGCGGTCGTGGTCGGTGACGACCGCTTCCGAACCGGCTGCGTCGCTGGCCTCGGTGGTGGTCATGGGGTCCTCCCGTTGTCCTCGTGCCCCCGCGGGGGCCGTGCCGTTCTGCACCGTCTGTATACCCCTGGTGGGTATATGGTAACGAATCCGGCCGAAACGTGACCGGGGGTCCGTGCTGATCACTGTGCCTGATGCGCGACACTGAAGAACGCCGGTTAGCCGTGGCCGGATGATGCGCCTAGCATCAGCCTGACCGAATCCAAAGCACCCGAGGACCCCACGTGCGCTTTCGTCTGACCCCCAGGGAGACGAGCTTCTACGACATGTTTTCCGCCTCCGCGGACAACATCGTCACGGGCTCGAAGCTCCTGATGGAACTGCTCGGGGCGGATTCTGCCTCCCGAGTCGAGATCGCGGAGCGTATGCGGGCAGCGGAGCACGCGGGGGACGACGCCACCCACGCGATCTTCCACCAGCTGAACTCCTCCTTCATCACGCCGTTCGACCGCGAGGACATCTACAACCTCGCGTCGTCGCTCGACGACATCATGGACTTCATGGAGGAGGCCGTCGACCTCGTCGTGCTGTACCAGATCGACGAGCTCCCTAAGGGTGTCGAGCAGCAGATCGAGGTCCTGGCCAGGGCGGCGGAACTCACCGCCGAGGCCATGCCGAGTCTGCGGACCATGGACAACCTCACCGAGTACTGGATCGAGGTCAACCGCCTGGAGAACCAGGCCGACCAGATCCACCGCAAGCTGCTGGCCCAGCTCTTCAACGGCAAGTACGAAGCCATGGACGTGCTGAAGCTCAAGCAGATCGTGGACGTTCTGGAAGAGGCGGCTGACGCGTTCGAACACGTCGCCAACACCGTGGAGACCATCGCGGTCAAGGAGTCCTGAACCTCGTGGACACCTTTGCGCTGATCGTGACCATCGGTGTCGCGCTCGGCTTCACGTATACGAACGGCTTCCACGACTCGGCGAACGCCATCGCCACCTCGGTCTCCACCCGGGCGCTGACCCCGCGTGCGGCTCTGGCGATGGCGGCTGTGATGAACCTCGCAGGCGCCTTCCTGGGCCAGGGGGTCGCCAAGACCGTCAGTGAAGGCATCATCGCCACGCCCCAGGGCCTGAAGGGGATGGGCATCCTCTTCTGCGCGCTGGTCGGCGCGATCATCTGGAACCTCGTCACCTGGTACTTCGGCCTGCCCTCCTCGTCCTCGCACGCCCTGTTCGGCGGCATGGTCGGGGCGGCGCTCGCCGGCGGGACCGACGTGATCTGGTCCGGGGTGCTGGACAAGATCGTCATCCCGATGTTCGTCTCACCGGTCGTCGGCCTCGTGGTCGGGTACCTGGTGATGGTCGTCATCCTGTGGATGTTCCGGAAGGCCAACCCGCACAAGGCCAAGCGCGGTTTCCGCATAGCCCAGACCGTCTCGGCGGCCGCTATGGCGCTCGGGCACGGACTGCAGGACGCGCAGAAGACGATGGGCGTCGTCGTGCTGGCCCTGGTCATCGCCGACGTCGAGGGTCCGAACGAAGAGATCCCGATCTGGGTGAAGTTCGCCTGTGCGGCGATGCTCTCCCTCGGCACGTACGCGGGCGGCTGGCGCATCATGCGTACGCTGGGCCGCAAGATCATCGAGCTGGACCCGCCGCAGGGCTTCGCGGCCGAGACGACCGGCGCGTCGATCATGTTCGGTTCGGCCTTCATGTTCCACGCCCCCATCTCCACGACTCACGTGATCACCTCGGCGATCATGGGTGTCGGTGCGACGAAGCGCGTGAACGCGGTGCGCTGGGGCGTGGCCAAGAACATCATCCTGGGCTGGTTCATCACGATGCCGGCCGCGGCGCTGGTCGCCGCGCTGAGCTACTGGATCGTCGCGCTGCTCTTCGGGTGACGGCGGCGGGGTGACGGCCCCGGAACCGGGGTGCGTGCCTCGCGCCCCCGCTGGGAGGCCGGGTCGGTCGTCCGGCCGGCGGCCCGGTGCGAACCCCGGCGGACGACTCGTGAAATGGGCCCGCCCCCGCTCTCCTGCTGGAGAGCGGGGGCGGGCCCTTCGCCTTGTGGGTGGCACCGCCATGCAGCACCCCAAGGCCGTCTGTGGTTATCCGAAGCGGCCGGAGATGTAGTCCTCGGTCGCCTGGACGGACGGGTTGGAGAAGATCCGCTCCGTTTCGTCGATCTCGATGAGGCGGCCGGGCTTGCCCACCGCCGAGAGGTTGAAGAACGCCGTACGGTCCGAGACGCGCGCCGCCTGCTGCATGTTGTGCGTCACGATGACGATCGTGAAGCGCTCCTTCAGCTCACCGATCAGGTCCTCGATGGCGAGGGTCGAGATCGGGTCGAGCGCCGAGCACGGCTCGTCCATGAGCAGTACGTCCGGCTCGACGGCGATGGCGCGGGCGATGCACAGGCGCTGCTGCTGACCGCCGGAGAGGCCGGAGCCCGGCTTGTTCAGGCGGTCCTTGACCTCGTTCCAGAGGTTGGCGCCCTTGAGGGACCGCTCGACGATCTCCGACAGCTGGCTCTTGCGGTACGAGCCGTTGAGCCGCAGGCCCGCCGCGACATTGTCGAAGATCGACATGGTCGGGAAGGGGTTCGGGCGCTGGAAGACCATGCCGACCGTGCGGCGCACGGCGACGGGGTCGACGCCGGGTCCGTACAGGTCCTCGTCGTCGAGCAGTACCTTGCCCTCGACGCGGCCACCGGGGGTGACCTCGTGCATGCGGTTCAGGGTGCGCAGGAACGTGGACTTGCCGCAGCCGGACGGGCCGATGAAGGCGGTCACGGAGCGGGGTTCCACGGTCATCGAGATGTCCTCGATGGCCTTGTGGGATCCGTAGTAGGCGGTGAGGCCGCCGACGTCGATGCGCTTGGCCATGTGAATCAGCTGCTTTCTGCGTGGCCTCAGCGGCCGGACTTCGGGGCCTTCCAGCGGGCGATGCCGCGGGCCACCAGATTGAGGATCATGACGAAGGCGATCAGGACCAGGGCCGCTGCCCAGGCGCGGTCGTAGGACGCGGCCTCGCCGACCTTGTACTGCTCGTAGATGTAGAACGGCAGCGAGGACTGGGCGCCTTCGAAGGGGTTCGTGTTGATCAGCTGGCTGCCGAAGACCAGCAGGATGATCGGTGCCGTCTCTCCCGCGATACGGGCGACGGCGAGCATGACGCCCGTGGTGATGCCGCCGATCGCGGTGGGCAGGACCACCTTCAGGATGGTGCGCCACTTGGGGATGCCCAGGGCGAGGGAGGCCTCGCGGAGCTCGTTCGGGACGAGCTTGAGCATCTCCTCGGTGGAGCGGACCACGACCGGGATCATCAGGATCGTCAGGGCGAGCGCGCCCATCAGGCCCGACGGCTCGATGTCGGCGATCAGCATGATCGACAGGATGAAGAGGCCGGCCACGATGGACGGGATACCGGTCATCACGTCGACGAAGAACGTGACGGACTTGGCCAGCCCGCCCTTGCCGTACTCGACCAGGTAGACCGCGGTCAGCAGTCCGATCGGGACGGAGATCACCGTGGCGATGCCGACCTGCTCCAGGGTGCCGATCAGCGCGTGGTAGACGCCGCCGCTGTCCTCGGAGCCGAGGACGCCGGCCATGGAGTGGGTGAGGAAGTACAGGTCCAGGCGCTCGGAGCCGCGGCTGACGGTGGTCCAGAGCAGCGAGGCGAGCGGGACGATCGCGATGAGGAAGCACACCCAGACGATGCTGGTGGCGAGGCGGTCCTTGGCCTGGCGCTGGTTCTCGACCACGGTCGTTGCGACGTACGAGATGGTCAGGAAGAGCAGCGCGGAGATCAGGCCCCACTGGACGCGGCTCTCCCAGCCGGCGGCGACGCTCACACCGATGCCGAGCGCGACCGAGACGGCGGCGAAGCCGAGCGGGGCCCAGCGGGGGAGGCTGCGGCTGCTGAGGCTGCCCTTGTTCTGCGTCGGCGAGGTCCGCGGGCCGCTGCCCTGGACGTCGGTGGTGGTGGCGTGGCTCATGCGTTGGCCCCCGAGTACTCCTTGCGGCGGGCGATGATGAGCCGGGCCGCGCCGTTGACCAGCAGGGTGAGGACGAAGAGGACGAGGCCGGAGGCGATCAGGGCGTCGCGCCCGAACTCGTCGGCCTCGCCGAATTTGGCGGCGATGTTCTGTGCGAAGGTCCCGCCGCCGGGATTGAGCACGTGCAGCGAGATGAGGAAGCTCGGCGAGAGGACCGTGGCGACGGCGATCGTCTCGCCGAGCGCCCGGCCCAGGCCCAGCATCGAGGCGGAGATGATCCCGGAGCGGCCGAAGGGCAGGACCGTGAGGCGGATGACCTCCCAGCGGGTGGCTCCGAGGGCGAGTGCCGCCTCCTCGTTCATCTTCGGGACCTGGAGGAAGACCTCCCGGCTGACGCTGGTCACGATCGGCAGGATCATGATCGCGAGCAGGATGCCGACGGTGAAGAGTGAGCGGGCGACGCCGACCTCGGTCCTCTCGAAGAGGTAGGTCCAGCCGAAGAACTGGTCCAGCCAGAGGTTCAGGCCCTCCATGTGCGGTACGAGGACCAGCGCGCCCCAGATGCCGTAGACGATGCTGGGCACCGCGGCGAGCAGGTCGATGACGTAGGCGATGGGGGCGGCCAGCCTGCGCGGCGCGTAGTGCGAGATGAACAGCGCGATGCCGACAGCGATCGGAACCGCGATGACCATCGCGATGATCGAGCTGACGACCGTACCGAAGAGGAGGACCGCGATGCCGAAGACCGGCGGGTCACCGGCGGGGTTCCAGTCGAAGGTGGTGAGGAAGTTGCCCTCGTCCTTCGAGATGGCGGTGACGGCGCGGTAGCTGAGGAACAGGGCGATCGACGCCATGATCACGAGCAGCAGGATGCCTGAGCCCCGCGAGAGGCCCAGGAAGATCTTGTCGCCGGCTCGCCCCGTGGACTTGGGGCGGCCGCGCGTGGCCGGCGGAGCCGGCGGGAAGTCGAGCGGTGTCGTGGAAGCCATGGTCTTTCCGGTCTGTGTGGGGGAGCGGTTCGCTCCCCTGGCGGCGGTGCACCGGATGGAGATGGGTGGCGGGGCCGGTCCGGAGGGGTGCGCCGGACCGGCTCGCCTGTGCGTACGTGTCGTGCGTGGAGCGGGTTACGAGAGGGCGGCGACCGTCTCGCGGACCTTGGTGTTGATCGCCTCGGGGATCGGGGCGTAGCCGGCGTCGATCAGGAGCTTCTGGCCCGCCTCGGAGGAGGTGTAGGTCAGGAAGGACTTGACCGAGCCGAGGGTGTCGGCCTTGTTGCCGGTGTCGCAGACGACCTCGTAGGTCACCAGGACGATCGGGTACGCGCCCTCGGCCTTGGTGGTGTAGTCGAGGTCGAGCGCCAGGTCCTTGCCGGTGCCCTTGATCTTGGCGGCGGCGATGGCCTTGGAGGCGTCCTCCGAGGTGGCCTTCACCGGGGCGGCGCCACCGGTGTCGATGTCGACGGTGGAGATCTGCTGCGAGGAGGCGTAGGACAGCTCGAAGTAGCCGATGGAGCCGTTGACCTGCTTGACCTGGGCGGCGACACCCGCGGAGCCGGACGCGGCCTGGCCACCGGGGGCGGGCCACTTCTTCTCGGCCTCGTACTTCCAGTCGCTCGGAGCCGCGGCGCCCAGGTACTTGCCGAGGTTCTGCGTGGTGCCGGAGTCCTCGGAGCGGTGGAAAGCCTGGATGGCCGTGTCCGGGAGCTTGACGCCGCTGTTGAGCTTGGCGATCGCCGGGTCGTTCCACTTCTTGATCTTCGTGTCGAAGATCTTGGCGAGCGTGGGGGCGTCCAGCGTGAGGCTGTCGACACCCTCCAGGTGGAAGCCGACGGCGATCGGGCCGCCGACCATCGGGAGGTTGATGCCCTGGCCGGTCTTGCAGATCTTCTTCGACTCGGCGACCTCTTCGGGCTTCAGCGCCGAGTCGGAGCCGGCGAAGCCGACGGTGCCCTGGTTGAACGCGACGATGCCCTCACCGGAGGAGGACGAGTTGTAGTTGACCTCGGCACCGGAGCAGGCGGCCATGTAGTTCTTGACCCAGAGGTCCATCGCGTTCTTCTGGGCGCTGGACCCGGAGGCGCGCAGCTGGCCCTGGGCGCCGTCGCACTTGATGTCCGACGCGGCGGCGGTGGTCTTGGTGGCGCCGCTACCCGTGTCGGAGCCACTGTTGTCGTCCGAACCGCACGCCGTGAGGACCAGGGCGCTGGAGACGGCGAGGGCACCGAGCGCGGTGGCACGAAGCCGGTTCTTGCGCTGAAGCTTCACTTTCGGGGTGTTCCTTCCAGGAGCCGCCGCGGCTGTGGAATGCGAGGCGGCGTGCGATGAGGAATGGTGCGGTGGCTTGGCGCCGTGCACCGTGTACGTCCGAAATTAGGCAGAACAGGTGAAGCGCCCTACGGGGCAGAGTGAACGGCAGGTGAACCGTGCGGGGCGGGCTGGTTCCGCGGCGCGGCGTGGGCGGCAGAGGGCGTCACGGCGTGCGTGGTGTCGGGCCCGGGCAGCGGCGGGGCGGGCGACTGAGCTGCGGTTACGCGCGGTCGGTGCCGGCGGGAGGACGGGCCCGACGCCAGGGACCCCTCCGCCCGGGGGCGAAGGGGTCCCTTGGGGGGCGGTGTCAGACGCCGTCGAAGTACAGGTCGGTCGAGGTGGCCGCGCCGGTGCTCGCGTTTCCGGCGAAGGACCAGCGGTAGGAACCGCCCTCGGTCGGCTTGACGGTGGTGGTCACCAGGCCGGCTTCGTTGGTGGTGAAGGTGTCGACCGTGGAGTACTTGGTGCCGCCCTCCTTGCGGAACTGCAGCTTCACGCGGCGGTTGCTGTAGTCCTGGTTCGCGCCGGACTCCCAGTCGGCACGGGTGAGGCTGCCGCGCAGCTTGTACTTTCCGGCCTTGGCCGTGGGGACGACTCCGGCCTGCAGCTTCGCCTCACGCTTGACCTGGACGGTCGAGTAGCTGGTGACGGTGCTGGAGCCGGCGTTGACCGCGACGTTCCAGTCGTCGGCCAGGTAGTTGCGCAGCACGTCTTCCTGCGGTTCGACGGGGACGGTGCCGTCGCAGGTGACGGTGGCGGCGCCCACGGGGTGGCAGTCGACGTTCTCCCAGTCGCCCAGCAGCGACCCGCCGGGCTGGGTCTTCGGGTGGGGCGAGGTGTGCCACAGGTCGACGTAGCCGATCAGGCCGTCCGTCCCCGTGGTGTCGCTGAAGGTGACGCTGAAGGGGATGCTCGTGGGTGAGTTCCCGATGACGACGGGCTGCCCGTCGTTGACGACGACGCGGTTGATCGTGGTGGTGCCGTGGTCGTCCGCGTGGGCCAGGGGGGCGACTGCGGCGGACAGGGCTAGGACGCCGGTGGTGGCGGCCAGGGTGGTACGGAGGCGCATGCGTGTCCTTTGCGGGGGGTTCCACCGGCATGGCGGGCGGAACCGGATTTCATTGCATAAGAAATCATATTCCCGGATAGTTGTGCAGTCAATTAAATGCGGGTGCCCCGAACCCGGACGGTGTGCCCGTGACGGCCCGGCGGTCGTGCGGCGGCCCGGGCCGGGGGGTGTCCGGCTCAAGGGTGCGCGTGCCGCGGCAGGGTGAGGATGTCGGCCCCGTCTTCGGTGATCGCGATGGTGTGTTCGGTGTGCGCCGTCCGGCAGCCCGTCGCGCTCCGCAGGGTCCACCCGTCGGCGTCCGTGACCAGTTCGGCCGTGTCCGCCATGACCCATGGCTCCAGGGCCAGCAGCAGTCCGGGGCGCAGTTTGTATCCGCGGCCGGGTCTGCCGGTGTTCGGGACGTGCGGGTCCTGGTGCATCGTCGATCCGATGCCATGCCCTCCGAACTGCGTGTTGACCGGGTACCCGGCCTCGCCGAGGACCGTGCCGATCGCGTGGGAGATGTCTCCGATGCGGGCTCCGGGCCCGGCGGCGGCGATACCTGCGGCCAGTGCGCGTTCCGTGGTGCTGATCATCGCGACGCTCTCCGGGTCGCGTGTGCCGCCCACGACGAAGCTGATCGCGGCGTCCGCCGCGATCCCCCGCAGGGAGACGGCCAGGTCGAGTGTCAGCAGGTCGCCGTCGGCGAGCGTGTAGTCGTGCGGACGCCCGTGCAGCACGGCGTCGTTGACGGCTGTGCAGATGTAGTGGCCGAACGGGCCGCGCCCGAAGGACGGTGCGTAGTCGACGTAGCAGGACAGTGCCCCCGCTTCGGCGATCATGTCCTTGGTCCAGCGGTCGATGTCCAGGAGGTTCGTGCCGGCCGTGCTGCGGCCCTTCAGTGTCTGCAGGATGTCGGCGACCAGGGCGCCCGTGTCTCTCGCCCTGGTCAGCAGGGTGGGGTTCAGGATCTCGATCATGGGGGCCCTTCGCGCGCAGTCCAATAACTATACCGGCCATACTATACCGGTATGAGAATTGGGATCCGCTGCTGGAAGGGCCGGGCGCCGGCTTCTGCGCCCGTCAGGTCCCGGGCGGGAGCGCCCCCATGAACGCGTCCAGCTGGACGCGGTCGCCGGGCCGGGTCAGGAGGGCACGGGCGGACTCGGGAGGGAGCCACGCCAGCCGGTCGACCTCGTCGTTGGGCACGAAGGTGCCGCCGGTCGCCTCCGCCGCCCAGTAACTGACCTCCTTCGGCCGCCCGTTCGCCGTGTAGCGGGCCGTGGGCAGTGCGGGGCCGGGGGCGCACCGGTGGCCGGTCTCCTCCAGCACCTCCCGCTGGGCGCCCTCCAGCGCCGTCTCGCCGCGCTTCAGTTTGCCCTTGGGGAACGACCAGTCGTCGTACCGCGGCCTGTGCACCAGACAGATATCCAGGCCGCCGTCCGGCGAACGCCGCCAGAGCACACAGCCCGCCGCGAGCACGAGGTCGCTCATGGTGCGGTCACGGCCGCCGCATAGGGCCATGCCTCCCGGAACACAGCGCGCGCGGCCTTTACCTCGTGCCGCTGATCGGCGTGCAGCACACCCAGGGCGTACGCGGTCGCGGGGGCGATCCGCGGTGTGCGGGCGGCCTCGGCCGCGGCAGCGGCGGCCTCCGCCGCGTCCCGGTGCAGTTCGAGGGCGTGTCCGGGCCCGGCCAGCGCCGGATCGGGGGCGCCCCGCAGCACCTCGTGCGCGTACCGGTGCAGCCGCAGGAGCAGGCGGGCCTGGTGCCAGAGGGCGTCGTGGGCCTCGTTGTAGGGCTCCACCGCCTGGTCGGGCGGCAGGGCGGCGACCGCGGCCAGCATCCGCCGCTCAGCCAGTCCGGCCGGGTCGTGCAGCACTCCGGCGGCCGACTGGGCGGCGGCGGGCGACAGGGGGACCTCCGAGGCGAGCAGCGCCACGCCGTCGGCGACCGCGTGGAAGCGGGAGGAGCCGATGGCCTGGAGCGCCGCCGAGTGGGCGCGGGTCCTGGCGAGGGTCAGCCGGCGTTCCAGGAGGGCGCCCGCACGCGCGGCGCCGACGCCGAGCGCCGCCCGCTCCTTGCCGGCCTCCGTGGTGTCCGGCTCTCCCGTCCCCGTCCGGGCGGCAGGCAGTGAGACGCCGGAGAGCTGGTGCAGGGCCTCCAGCAGCCGCCCGAGCCGGGTGGCGTAGGCGTGTTCGCGGGCCAGGGTGCCGGAGAGCCAGGCCAGTTCCGCCCGCAGCTGGTCGGCCCAGGTGGGTTCCAGCGCTCCCCGGAAGGTGTGCAGGGTGGCGGCCATGCGACGGGCGGCGTGGCGCAGTGCGCGGGCCGCCTCGTCGGCGCCGTGCGTGCCCGCGTCCGCCGGGGCGTTGTGTTCGCGGTGCAGACGCAGGCCCCGCAGGAATCCGGCTGCCTGTTCACGCAGGTACGGTGCGAGGACCGCTCCGGCGGAGAGGGCCGTCGTCTGGTGGTCAGGGCGTCGCACGCCTGCGCCTCCGGGCATCGATGAGCATCTCTTGCACGTGTCGCAGGGGCTGGCCGTCCGCGTCCGTGGAGTGCCTGGTCCAGTTCCCGTCGGGGCCCAGGTGCCAGGAGGAGGTGGTGTCGGACATGCCTGTTTCCAGGAGCCTGCTGAGCGCGGCTCGGTGCGCGGGGTCGGTGACGCGGACCAGGGCTTCGATCCGGCGGTCGAGGTTGCGGTGCATCATGTCGGCGCTGCCGAACCAGACTTCGGGTTCGCCGCCGTTGCCGAAGGCGAAGAGCCGGGAGTGTTCGAGGAAGCGGCCCAGTATCGAGCGGACCCTGACGTTCTCGGAGAGGCCGGTGACGCCGGGGCGGATCGCGCAGATGCCGCGCACCCAGATGTCGACCGGCACCCCGGCCTGCCCGGCCCGGTAGCAGGCGTCGATGACCGCTTCGTCGACCATCGAGTTGACCTTGATGCGCACGTAGGCCGGCCGTCCCGCCCGGTGGTGGGTGACCTCCTTGTTGATCCGGGCGATCAGCCCGTCGCGCAGGGACTTCGGGGCCACCAGCAGTCGGCGGTAGGTCTCGCGGCGGGAGTAGCCGGAGAGGCGGTTGAAGAGGTCGGAGAGGTCGGCCCCGACCTGCGGGTCGGCCGTGAGGAGGCCGAGGTCCTCGTACAGCCGGGCCGTCTTGGGGTGGTAGTTGCCGGTGCCGACGTGGGAGTAGCGGCGCAGTGTGTCGCCCTCCTGACGGACCACCAGGGAGAGCTTGCAGTGGGTCTTGAGCCCGACGAGGCCGTAGACGACGTGACAGCCGGCCTCCTCCAGCTTGCGCGCCCACTTGATGTTGGCCTGCTCGTCGAAACGTGCCTTGATCTCGACGAGGACGAGGACCTGCTTCCCGGACTCGGCGGCGTCGATGAGGGCGTCGACTATCGGCGAGTCACCGGAGGTCCGGTAGAGGGTCTGCTTGATCGCGAGGACGTCGGGGTCGCCCGCCGCCTGTTCCAGGAAGGCCTGGACGGAGGTGGAGAAGGAGTCGTACGGGTGGTGCAGCAGCACATCGCGCTCGCGCAGGGCGGCGAATACGTCGGGCGCGGAGGCCGACTCGACCTCGGCCAGGTCACGGTGGGTGCCGGCGACGAACTTGGGGTACTTCAGCTCGGGCCGGTCCAGCGAGGCGATGCCGAAGAGCCCGGTGAGGTCGAGCGGGCCCGGCAGCGGGTAGAGCTCGGTCTCGGAGATCTTCAGCTCGCGCACGAGCAGGTCCAGGACGTACGGGTCGATGGACTCCTCGACCTCCAGGCGCACCGGCGGGCCGAAGCGGCGCCGCATGAGCTCCTTCTCCAGCGCCTGGAGAAGGTTCTCGGTGTCGTCCTCCTCGACCTCCAGGTCCTCGTTCCTGGTGACCCGGAACATGTGGTGGGCCAGGACCTCCATACCCGGGAAGAGCTCTTCGAGGTGGGCCGCGATGACGTCCTCTATCGGGACGTAACGCTGCGGGGACGCCTCCAGGAAGCGCGTGAGCAGCGGCGGCACCTTGACGCGGGCGAAGTGGCGGTGCCCGCTGACGGGATTGCGCACGACGACGGCGAGGTTGAGCGAGAGCCCCGAGATGTACGGGAAGGGGTGGGCCGGGTCGACGGCCAGCGGGGTCAGTACGGGGAAGACCCGCTGCCGGAAGAAGGTGAACAGGCGGGCCTGTTCCTTCTCGGTCAGGTCGGGCCAGCGGACCAGCTGGACGCCCTCGTCGGACAGGGCGGGCGCGATGTCCTGCTGGAAGCAGGCGGCGTGCCGCGCCATGAGCTCGCGCGAGCGGGTCCAGATCAGGTCCAGCACCTCACGGGGCTGCAGTCCGGACGCGGACCGGGTCGCGACGCCGGTGGCGATACGGCGCTTGAGTCCGGCCACCCGGACCATGAAGAACTCGTCCAGGTTCGAGGCGAAGATCGCGAGGAAATTAGCCCGTTCGAGTAGTGGTGTGGCGGGGTCCTCGGCCAGCTCCAGAACGCGTTCGTTGAACGCGAGCCAACTGCGCTCCCGGTCCAGGAACCGGCCCTGCGGCAGTTCGTCGCCGTCCCCCTCCGGCTCGTACGCGTCCGCGTCGTTGTCCAGATCGGGATCCAGGTCGGCGGCTGTGGACAGACCTGTGGGTAGCCCGCCCGCGACGGCGTGGGGCCGGTGCGCGGCGAGGGAGCCCACGGACGGCTGGGTGGGCTGGACCGGGATCTCGGAGCTGGGCTGCTGGCTCATGGGCCTATTCTTCCGCGCGTTCGGCTCCTGAGGCGCGTCGGAGGCGATAAAGATCGCGGAAGAAAGGGGACCGGTCCGTGCGGCGGGGTCTTTCCCGTTGCGGGGGGTGGGCAGAGCTGGCTGCATCCCGTGAGGGTCGCAAGCCCTTCTGAATGGCCGGTAACGGCGACATGACGTACAGGAAGCGGTGTGGCTGCGGTGCCGCACCGGTGACGGTGGGTGAACCCCCTGCCTGGGCCTCCCCCGGGCCCGGGCAGGGGGGCGCGCTCAGCCGGTTCGGCGGCGCAGGACTCGGAAGGCGAGCGCGAGGGCCAGGGTCGCGAGGGCGAGCAGGATGCCGGTCTCGACGAGCTGGAGCGGCCAGAAGTGGGAGGCGGGGTGATAGTCGAGGTAATGGCCGGTGATGTCGTGCTCGGCGAAGCACCGGGCCCGGTCGCCTTCGGACATGGCCTGGTCGCACGGGCCCTGTGACACCCGCTCGCCGTTGCCGGTGAGGTGGCCCGTCTCCACCCACCAGATGTTCTCGCGCACGTCCAGGTTGGCGCCGGTCACCGTGCTCGGGGGCCACAGGCGGGCGCGGAGGCCGGCGAAGGACACGCCCACGACGCCAGTGACGAAGACGGTCAGTGCCAGTGCGAGGAGCGTGCGGCGGACCAGAATTCCGATGAGGGCTCCGACGCAGAGCCCGAACATGATGTGGCCGGCAAGTACCGTGCCCGTGGTGGTGAAGACGGGCATCGAGTACCACTCGACCGGATAGGGAACAGCCGGGCCGGACCGCGCCCAGTGGAGACCGGCGGACAGTGCGACGGTCCCGGCCAGGATGAGTGCGGCAGGCACGGCGAGCTTGGCGGCGAGCCAGCGCGCGGGTGACACCGACTGGGTCCAGGACAACCTGAAGGTGCCGGTCTCAAGTTCCCGGGCGATCATCGGTCCGGCGACGAATCCGCTGAGGAGCGCGGGCAGAGCCATCAGGGCCAAGGCGAAGCCGTCGAGAACCCTTCGGTACGTGAACATGCTGTCCAGGTAGTTGCGCGCCGTCTGGTCGCACCGGCGTCCCGCTCCTCCGTCGACCGGGCAGTCGCTCGCCGCGAAGACCTCGGCGACGTGGGACGACCGCAGGGCGAGGGCGATCAGGCCGAGGAGTGCGACGAGGGCGAGCCCGCCCGCGATCCACAACGTCCACCGGTGCTGGCGCAGCACAACCCGGGCCGGACCACGCAGCGAGGGGCGCGGCTGGGTGAGGGTGCTCATATCGCGGCCGCCTTCTCGTGGTTCTCGGCGCTCGGGGTGAGCAGGACCGGGGCGTCCGGGGAGCGGAGGTGCGCGAGCAGCAGCTCCTCCAGGGACGGCTCCGTCACGTCCCAGGCGGTGCGGTCCACCGAGCCCTCCCTCCGTACGAGTGCGGTGAGCTGACGCCCCGCCGTGCGCGACTCGACGACCGTGTGCGGGGCGAGGTCGCGTACCTGGCCGGTGAGCACGGCGTGCGCGGCGACGATGTCCTCGCTCTCGCCTCCGAGCCGGACCCGGCCGCCGTCGACGAGCAGGAGGTAGTCGCAGGCGCCCTCCAGCTCGGTGAGGATGTGCGACGACATCACGATGGTGGTGCCGTGCTCGGCGGCCTCCGCCATCAGGACGCCCATCAGCTGGTGGCGGGCGAGCGGGTCGAGGTCGGCCATCGGCTCGTCCAGCAACAGCAGTTCGGGCCGTTTGCCCAGCGCCAGCGCGAGGGCGAGCCGGGTGCGCTGCCCGCCGGAGAGCGCCCTGACCTTCGCGTCCTGGGGGAGTGGCCCGGCGATCCGGTCGGCGGCCGCCCGGTCCCAGGTCGCGGGGTTGAGCTCGGCCCCGGCCCACAGGGTGTCGCCCACGGTGAGCTGCGGGTACAGGGGCTTGTCCTGTGCCACGTACGCGATGCGCGGGCGGGCATCGGCGGGGGTCGAGCCGAGCACCCGCACCGATCCCTCGGCCGGCCGGAGCAGGCCCGACGCGAGGGCGAGCAGGGTGGACTTCCCGGCACCGTTGGGCCCAACCAGGGCGCAGATCCGGCCGGCGGGCAGCCGGAACGAGCAGTCGCGCAGCGCCCACCCGCGTTTGCGCCCGTAGGTCATGCCGAGGCCGTTCGCCTCGATCGCGGCGCCTGTCATCAGTGCTGGTCCCCCTTGAACGTGCTGTCGAGTACGTCGGTGAAGAGTGCGCTCACGTCGTCCTTCTCCAGTCCCGCGGCGCGGGCCCGGCGGGCCCACTCGGAGAGCTCGGCCCGCAGCGGCGGGTCAGTGGTGACCGCGGCGCTGCCGAGGGTGCGGCGGACGAAGGTGCCGAGGCCGCGGCGGCCTTCGACGAGGCCCTCGCGCTCCAGTTCGCGGTAGGCCTTGAGCACGGTGTTGGGATTGATGGCCGTGGCCTCGACGACCTCGCGGGCCGTGGGCAGCCGGTCGCCCGGCTCCAGCACACCCAGGCGGAGCGCCTGCTTGGTCTGCTGCACGATCTGGAGATAGGTGGAGACCCCGCTGCGCCGGTCGATGCGGTACTCGACCGCTGCGGACTCTGCCATGTTCACCACCCTTTCACTAAGGTAATAGTGAAAGGGTGTCGTAAGGGAGGGGCGACGTCAAGTGGCGCCGCCCCTCGGGGTGTTGCCGGACTCAGGACTCGGTGCGGTACATCAGGTCGACCTCGTGCGTGGCGAAGCCCATCCGCTCGTACACCGACAGCGCCGCCGGGTTGTCCGCGTCGACGTAGAGCATCGCCGTCGGCAGGCCCTGGGCGGACAGATGGCGCAGGCCGATCGCGGTCAGTGCCTTGCCCAGGCCGCCACCCTGGGCGTCGGGCAGGATGCCGACGACGTAGACCTCGCCGAGGTCGTCCTCGGCGTGCACCTTCGTCCAGTGGAAGCCGATGATCTCGCCGTCACGCTCGGCCAGGAAGAAGCCCTTGGGGTCGAACCAGGGTTCGGCCTTGCGGTCGTCGAGGTCCCGCTGGGTGAGGGAACCCTGCTCGGGGTGGTGCGCGAACGCGGCGCTGTTCACGGCGAGCCAGGCGGCGTCGTCCTGGCCCGGCACGAAGGTGCGGACGGTGACGCCCGGCGGGAGGGCCGGCTCGGGGATGTCGAGGGAGCCCAACGGGCGTCGCAGCTGGCGAAGTTCGCGGAAGAGTGAGAGGCCGAGGACCTGTGCGAGGTGCCGTGCCGCGGACTTGCCGCCGTGCGCCCAGACCCGCAGCCGCTTCCCGGTCGCGCCGAGGAGGGCGGCTCCCAGGGCGCGGCCGTGCCCCCGGCCCCGGTATGAGGGGTGCACGACCAGCTCAGCGGCTGGGGCCTCCACGGGATCGGTGTCCTCCAGCTGTGCGTATCCGGCCAACTCACCGTCCGCACTGAGCAGGAAGTGCCGGACGCCCTCGCGGTGCCCGCCCCTCAACTGCAGCCGCCCCTGCTCGGAGACGGCCTGCCGGCCGTCGGTCGCGGCGGCCTCGCCGAGAAGGGCGAGGACGGCGTCGGCCTGCTCGGTGGTGAGCACGTCGAGGGTCTCGATCTCGCGTCCGGGGGCGGGGAGGGGTGCGTCAGTCGTCATGGGTACGAGCGTACGGGGACGGGACCGGCGTCCGGGGGCACGGCGGTGCACGGTCTCGCGAGCGCACCGTGACGTTTCTGCTCGGATATGTGCGCCCTGCGGGTGATCGACCCCCTTGCGACCACGCGGCAACCAGTTCGTAACCCCGGACACCTGTCGCGCTACGCGCGTTGACCCTAGGCTGCGGCAGCAGGATCCCAGGCGTGTCACACCGCCACTCACCACCCTCCCGCTGAACTCACAAGGGGAACGATGTCAGCGACCTCACAGAAGAACCGTGCCTCCCGGCGGGTGCTCTCCGCCGCGGCCGGACTGGCCACGGTGGGCGCACTCGTCGCCGCGGTGCCGGCCGGTGCCCAGGGCCACGGACACGACCACGGTCACGGCCACCACCAGCCCCGCACCGTCGACGTGCAGCTGCTCTCCTTCAACGACCTCCACGGCAACCTCGAGCCGCCCGCCGGTTCGGCCGGTACGGTCACCGAGAAGCAGGCCGACGGCACGGTGAAGTCGGTTCCGGCCGGTGGCGTCGAGTACCTCGCGACCTCGCTGCGCACCGCGCGCAAGGGGCACCCGTACTCCGTCACCGCGGCCGGCGGCGACATGGTGGGCGCGAGCCCGCTGCTGTCGGGACTCTTCCACGACGAGCCGACCATCGAGGCGCTCAACGGGCTCGACCTCGACGTGACGGCCGTCGGCAACCACGAGTTCGACGAGGGAGCCACCGAGCTGGGCCGCCTGCAGAACGGCGGATGCCACCCCGTCGAGGGCTGCTACGAGAAGGGAAAGAAGTTCAAGGGCGCGGACTTCCCCTACCTCGCGGCCAATGTGACGAGCGAGAAGTCCGGCAGGCCGATCCTCAAGCCGTACACGGTCTGGAAGAAGAACGGCGTAAAGATCGGCTTCATCGGGGTGACCCTGGAGGGCACGCCGAACATCGTCACGGCGAACGGTGTCAAGGGCCTCGAGTTCCACGACGAGATCGAGACCGTCAACAAGTACGCCAAGGAGCTGGACCGGCAGGGCGTCAAGTCCATCGTCGCGCTCATCCACGAGGGCGGCTCCCCGGCCTCCTCCTCGTACAACTACGACTGCGACAGCCCCGGTGCGGGTGACGGTATCTCGGGCCCGATCGCCGACATCGCCAAGGGCATCACGTCCAAGGTCGACGCCCTGGTCACCGGTCACACCCACCAGGCGTACGTGTGTACGGTCCCGGACCCCTCCGGCAAGCCGCGCATGGTCACCTCGGCGTCGTCGTTCGGCAAGCTCTACACGGACACGACGCTCACCTACGACCGCCGCACGAGGGACATCGTCCGCACGTCGGTGAAGTCGGCGAACCACATCGTCAGCCGGGACCAGGCCAAGGCCACCGACATGACCGCGCTGATCGCCCGCTGGAACACGCTGGCCGCCCCGATCGCGAGCCGGCCGCAGGGCTTCATCTCCGCGGACATCAACGGCCGCGGCTCCACGGCCCCCGAGAAGCCGCTCGGCAACCTGATCGCCGACGCCCAGCTGGAGGGCCTGGCCCCGGCTGACAAGGGCGGCGCGGTCGTCGCGTTCATGAACCCGGGCGGTATCCGCTCGGACCTGGTGTACTCGGCGTCCGGCAGTGAGGGCGACGGAGTGGTGACGTACGGCGAGGCGTTCACCGTCCAGCCGTTCACCAACATGATGAACGTCGTCGACCTCACCGGAGCGCAGCTCGTCGCCGCCCTCCAGCAGCAGGTCAGCGGCTCCAACGCGGCGTCCCCGAAGATCCTCCAGGTCTCGAAGGGCCTCACCTACACGCTGGACATGACGAAGGCGGGCGCCGACCGGGTGGTCGCCTCCTCGATCCTGCTGAACGGTGAGGCGATCGACCCGGCGAAGACCTACCGCGTCGCGATGAACGAGTTCCTCGCGGGCGGCGGCGACGGCTTCGCGGCCCTCGGCCAGGGCACGAACAAGCTGGTCGGCCCGTCCGACCTGGACCTGTTCAACGCCTACCTGGCGGCGCACTCCACGGCCTCCGCGCCGCTGGCCCCGCCGGCCACGGACCGGATCACGGTCGTGCAGTAGCGGGCAGGACATGACGGGGCGGGGCGGTGGGCCGGCTGGGCCCGCCGCCCCGCTGGCGTTCCCGCTCCGGTCCCCCGGCGGTGTCGAAACAGATCCGCTTGCGTTTCTTTCGAATTGTGCCATGCTGATGGGACTCTCAAAGGAGACAGAGCCATGCACGGCACCACTGAAGACCGCACTCTGCTGCCTGAGCACCGTGCAGAGATCGCCGAACTCTGCGCCTTCCTCGACCGGACGCCGCAAGCTGCCGAGCCCGCACTGCTGCGAGGCCCCGACGGCAGCACGCGCACACTGCCCTCGGAGGTCTACGAGGCACTCGTCGTCGTGGTGAGGGCGTTGTCGGAAGGCAAGGCCGTGACCGTCGCCCCTGTGAACACCACGCTCACCACCCAAGAGGCGGCCGACCTGCTCGGGGTGAGCCGACCGACCCTCGTGAAGATCCTCGACGAGGGAAGCATCCCGTTCTCGCGTCCCGGCAGACACCGTCGGGTGCTGCTGGCCGATGTGCTCGCCTACAAGGAGAAACGCCGCACGCGACGCAGCAGCGGCCTGGACCGGCTGGCCGAACTGACCGAGGACGCAGGCTTGTACGACAACTGATCCCCTGATTCCGCCGAGTCGACTGGAGCGATGTGCAGCGCGTCGTCCTGGACACATGTGTCCTCTTTCCGAACTACCTCAGGGACACACTTCTGCGCCTCGCGGAGGCCGAACTGTACGAGCCCCTCTGGTCACCCGACATCCTGGACGAGTTGACCCGGAACGTCGCTGAACGGATCGGGGACGTCAAAGCCAAAGGGCTCGTCGATGCCATGGCGGGCACTTTTCCCGACAGCCTCGTATCCGGATACGAAGCGCTCATGCCGGCCATGGCGAATGATCCCAAGGACCAGCATGTGCTGGCGGCAGCTGTGCGCGGGCAAGCCAAAGACGTCGTGACACTGAACGTCAAGGACTTCCCTCGGGTGGCTTCGGATCCCTACGAGATCGAAGTGTTGCGCCCGGACGACTTCCTGTTGGATCTGCTCGACCTCGCCCCGGCGGAGGTGAACTCGGTCCTGCGGGTACAGGTCAGCCGTTACCGTCGTGAGCCGCACGACATGCACGGGCTCCTGGACCGGCTCGACGCCGGCGGGGCCTCGCAGTTCGCTGCGGAGTTCCGCAGGCGCCTCTGACCCGGTCCGGTCACCGCCCAGGCGGCGGCTGAGGGGCCCCCGGCAACCGGATCGTGGCCGTGGTGCCGCCACCGTCCGCCGGGGTCAGGGCGATCTCGCCGCCCGCCTGCTGCACGGTGCGGGCCACGATGGACAGGCCGAGGCCGGAGCCGGGGAGCTGGCGGGCCGAGGGGGAGCGCCAGAAGCGTTCGAAGACGTGCGGCAGGTCCTCGGCGGGGATGCCGGGGCCGTGGTCCCGGACCGTCAGCTCACCCCGGTGCAGGACCACCTCGATCGTGCCGCCGGACGGGCTGAACTTCACCGCGTTGTCCAGGACGTTGACCACGGCGCGCTCCAGGGCCGCGGGTTCGGCGCGGACGTACCAGGGGGCGAGGTCGGCCGTGATGGTGAGCTCGGGGCCGCGTAGCCGTGCGCGTTGCAGAGCGGTACGGGTGATGTCGTGCAGTGCGACGACCTGGAGCGGGCCCGGCTGGGCGGCGTCGGGGCGGGAGAGCTCCTGGAGGTCGCCGATGAGGGCGGCCAGCTCCGTCATCTGCGCCTTCACCGAGGACATCAGGGCCCTGCGGTCCTCGGGCGGGATCGCACGGCCCGTCTCGTCGCTGCGGACGAGGAGTTCGATGTTCGTACGCAGGGAGGTGAGCGGGGTGCGCAGCTCGTGTCCGGCGTCCGCGATGAGCTGGGACTGGCGGTCGCGCGAGGTGGCCAGCGAGCTCGTCATGGAGTTGAAGGACCGGGAGAGCCGGGCGATCTCGTCCTCGCCCTCGGCGGGGATCCGTACGGTCAGGTCCTCGGTCTCCGCCACGTGCGCGACGGCGTGCGCGAGGTCGTCGACCGGGCGCAGACCGGTGCGGGCGATCCAGAGCCCGGCCGCGCCCGCGCCGACGACGCCGATGCCGGAGACGAGGAGCAGCACCCAGGCGAGGGTGGAGAGCGGGTCGGTGACCTCCCTCTCGGCGCGGGCCACCGACACGGCGTACAGCTGACCGGACGGGCGCAGCTCCAGGCCGTAGGTGTAGATCCGCATCTTCTCGCCGTCGGCGTCGGTGCCCGAGTGCAGTGCGTCCTGCCGTTTGCCCGCCGCCACGGCCAGGTCTTCGTCGGTGGGCGAGACGCGGGTCGTCCCCGGGCTCGCGCACACCGTCCCGGCCGCGTCGATGATCTGCAGGGTGTAGGAGCCCGGTGGCCGGCGCGGACCGCGGCCGGCGCCCTGGCAGCTGGCGAGCAGTTCGCTGACGAGGGACCTGTCGACCGTCGGGGAGCCGCGCAGCGAGGCGTCCAGCTGCTGCTCCAGCTGGTCCCGCGTCACGAACCAGCAGGACGCCGCGACCGCCGCGACCGCGACCGCCACCGCCGCCGCCACCAGCAGCGCGAGCCGGGAGCGCAGTGGCAGGGTGCGGAGCCGACGGGGGAGGCCGGTCACCCGTCACCGCCGCCGGAGCGCAGGGCGTAGCCGACGCCGCGCACCGTGTGGACCAGGCGCGGTTCGCCGCCCGCCTCCGTCTTGCGGCGCAGGTACATCACGTACACGTCCAGGGAGTTGGAGCTGGGCTCGAAGTCGAAGCCCCACACGGCCTTGAGGATCTGCTCGCGCGTCAGCACCTGCCGGGGGTGGGCCAGGAACATCTCCAGCAGCGTGAACTCCGTGCGGGTCAGCTCGACCCGGCGGGTGCCGCGGGTGACCTCGCGGGTGTTCAGGTCCATGCGCAGGTCGGCGAAGGACAGTACGTCGTCGTCGGGGAGGGGGCCGCCCGCCGCGACGGTGTAGGAGCTGCGGCGCAGCAGGGCGCGGATGCGGGCGAACAGTTCGTCCAGCTCGAAGGGTTTGACGAGGTAGTCGTCGGCGCCCGCGTCGAGGCCGGTGACCCGGTCGCCGACGGTGTCGCGGGCGGTGAGCATCAGGATCGGCGTGGTCGATCCGGTCGACCGGATGCGGCGGGCGGCGGTGAGGCCGTCCATGCGCGGCATCTGGATGTCCAGGACGATCAGGTCGGGGGCGTAGGACTCCGACTTGGCCAGGGCGTCGTAGCCGTCCACGGCGACCTCGGTGCCGTAGCCCTCGAAGGCGAGGCTGCGCTGCAGGGCCTCGCGCACGGCGGGCTCGTCGTCGACGATCAGGACGCGCTGCGGATCGTCTTCGGCGGGGCTCATCGCTTCTTCGTCCTCTTCCTGGTCGTACGGGGTCCGTGTGCGGGGCTCTCAGCCTCGCACGGCTGCCCGGCGGCGTCGCGCGGCCGGGCCGGTGGCGGCCGGTGCGGGGGTTCAGGTGCCGGGCTTCATGGGGGACCTCCTCGTCAGGAGCCGCCGCCCGCGCGCAGGGTGTTGAGGTCGGACTTGACGGTGTTGACCGGGATGGCGAATCCGAGACCCACGCTGCCCGCGGCCGAACTGCCCGTGGACTCGGCCGAACTGGGCGAGAAAATCGCCGAGTTGATGCCGATGATCTCGCCGTTCATGTTGATGAGGGCGCCGCCGGAGTTGCCCGGGTTGAGCGAGGCGTCGGTCTGCAGGGCCTTGTACGTCGTCTTGGACGAGCCCGTGTCGCCGTTGAACTGCTGCCCGCCGAATTCGAACGGCCAGTTCCCGTCGCCCTGCTGTTGCTGCTGGTCCTGCCCGTCCTCCTTGGCGACCGTGACGTCGCGGTCGAGGGCCGAGACGATGCCGCTGGTGACCGTGCCGGTGAGGCCCTCGGGTGAGCCGATCGCGACGACCTGGTCGCCGACCTTCACGGAGGAGGAGTCCCCGAGGGTGGCCGTCTTCAGGCCGCTCGCGCTCCGGAGCTTGATGAGCGCGAGGTCCTTTCCGGCGTCGGTGCCGACGACGTCGGCGGTGTAGGTCTTGCCGGTGCTGAGCGAGACCTTGATCGTGGAGGCGCCGGAGACGACGTGGTTGTTGGTGACGATCTCGCCGCCCGAGGTGATGACGACTCCGGACCCCGTGGCCTGGCCCGCGGAGGAGGACGCGCGGATCTCGACGATGGCCGGCGACACGGCGGCGACCACTCCGGCGACGGTGCCCGCGCTGCTCTGCGAGACAGTGGTGCCGTTGACGACACCGCCGGAGCCCGAGGCCGTGGAGCCGCCGTCCGCGAACTCGCCGATGAGGGTGGCGGTGCCGCCGCCGATCGCCGCGGCGGCGATCGCCACGGCGGCCAGCAGCGCGACGGGCCGCTTGACCCGGCGCTCGGACCTGGGGGCGTCGGCGCCCGGACCGGCCGGAGCGGGCTGGGGCGCCGGGGCCGGCCAGGCGTGAGCGGCGGGGTACTCGGAGGTCTGCCGCTCGGGCTCGTAGGCCGGCGGGGGCGGGTAGGCCGCCTCACCGCTGCCGTACGAACCGTTGCCGTTCGAGGGGTACGTCGGGTACTCGCCGCTCGGGCGGTGGCTGTCGGTCATGTCAACGAGAGTGCGCGGCGAACATGAGAGCAGCCTGAGTACGTCCTGAGAAGCCCGGCAGAACCGTGTATGCCCGATATAAGGCGAGCTCGGCTACCGGGCGATGACGGTCGGCTCCCCGCAGCCGCACGAGCGGCGTACGACCAGGGCGGACGGGAACTGCTTCAGGCGTTCGCGGCGCGACCCCGACACCCGCAGGGAGTCGTCGAGGACCAGGTCCACGGCCGCCCGTGCCATCGCGGGGCGGTCGGAGGAGACCGTCGTCAGCGGCGGATCGGTCAGCCCCGCTTCCTTCACGTCGTCGAAGCCCGCGACCGCGAGCTCCTCCGGCACGTCGATCCGCAGCTCGCGGGCGGCCCGCAGCACCCCGATGGCCTGGTCGTCCGTGGAGCAGAAGATCGCCGGGGGCCTGTCGGGCCCGGAGAGCAGCTTCAGGGCGACCTGGTAGGCGTCGTACCGGTTGTACGGGGCGTGGAAGAGGCGGCCCTCGGTCGGGAGCCCCGCCTCCTGCATGGCCCGTCGCCAGCCCTCGATGTGGTCGGCGACCGGGTCGCCGACCACCGGGGTCGACTCCGTGCCGCCGAGGCACGCCACATACGTGTAGCCGTGCTCCAGGAGGTGGCGGGTGGCGAGCTGGGCGCCGCCGATGTCGTCGGTGACGACCGCGACGTCGTCGATCGCCTCGGGGCGCTCGTGCAGCAGCACGACCCGTGCGTCCCATGCCTCTATCTCGGCAGCGGCCCACTCGCTGGGCCCCTGGCTGACCAGGATCAGCCCGGAGACGCGCATGCCGAGGAAGGCCCGCAGATAGTGGACCTCGCGCTCGTCGCGATAGTCGGAGTTGCCGACGAGGACCATCTTCCCGCGCTCGGCCGCGGCCTGTTCGACCGCGTGGGCCATCTCCGCGAAGAACGGCTGCCGGGCGTCCGGCACGATCATTCCTATGAGGTCGGTGCGCCGCGACGCCATGGCCTGGGCGACCCGGTCGGGCCGGTATCCGAGCTCCTTGATCGCGGCGAGCACCCGCTCGCGCGTGGCCGGGGCGACCGGCCTGGGTCCGTTGTTGATGACGTAGCTGACGACCGCTGTCGAGGTCCCCGCCAGTCTCGCCACATCGTCCCGCGTCACCTTGGCCACGCGCGGCAGTCTACGCGGATCGACCTAGCGCTCGGCAGGCCGGACCGGGGCTTCTTCCGCGATCCGGGGATCGGCGGAATGCTCCGAACGGCTGAAGGCCTCACCGGCCTGCCTCGAAGCCGTCCTGGCCTTCGCCTCCTCGGCCGCCCGCTCCACCTTCTCGGGGGTGACGAAGCGGTAGCCGACGTTGCGGACGGTGCCGATCAGTGACTCGTGCTCGGGGCCCAGCTTGGCGCGCAGCCGTCGTACGTGGACGTCGACCGTGCGCGTGCCGCCGAAGTAGTCGTATCCCCAGACCTCCTGGAGCAGCTGGGCGCGGGTGAAGACCCGGCCGGGGTGCTGGGCCAGGTACTTGAGCAGTTCGAACTCCTTGAAGGTCAGGTCGAGGACCCGGCCCTTGAGCTTGGCGCTGTACGTCGCCTCGTCGACCGACAGGTCGCCGTTGCGGATCTCCATGGGGGAGTCGTCGGAGGTGATCTGCTGGCGACCGGTGGCCAGCCGCAGCCGGGCCTCGACCTCGGCGGGCCCCGCGGTGTCCAGCAGGACGTCGTCGATGCCCCAGTCGGCGGTGACGGCTGCGAGGCCGCCCTCCGTCACGACGAGTATCAGCGGACAGCCGGGTCCGGTGGACCGGAGCAGCTGGCACAGCGAGCGGACCTGGGGGAGGTCGCGGCGCCCGTCGATGAGGATGATGTCGGCACCGGGGGTGTCGACGAGAGCGGGTCCCTCGGCGGGGGCGACCCGCACGCTGTGCAGCAGGAGGCCGAGGGCGGGGAGCACCTCCGTCGACGGTTGGAGGGCATTCGTCAGTAGCAGCAGTGAACTCATCGCCGCCCACCTGCCTGGGTCGTCGGTCGATCGTGCACGGTTCGCTCGCCCATTACGTCGGTCCTCCTCGTTCCCTGCGAGAGGGGCACTCCCGGGTCGGACCCGGGGGAGTATGCGGCACTGCTTCGTACTCCCGTACGGCCATCACCCGAGACGGCGTCATACGGTTCTTACTGTGCGGTCCCACGCCCGGGGCCCGCTGAGCTTGTGGAAACGCTGCCGTAACAACGCGCCTAAAGCACAAAAGGACCCGGGGGCTGCTTTGCCCGGATCCTCTTCGCAGCAGAATAGCCCACATGAGTTCTGTGTCCGAGGGGCGATTCCTGAGTTCTTCTGTTCCCTCGATCACGCCCGGCTCCCGGCGCACCACGTTGCTGACCGGTGACGGGGTCCGTATCGAGGCGGTGTACACGCCGTGTACGGCGCGTGCCGAGGCACGTGGAGACGGTGGCTCCGGGGGGACGGCGATCGTCCTCGCGCACGGTTTCACCGGCTCCGTCGACCGGCCGGCCGTGCTGCGCGCCGCCGGGGTGTTCGCCCAGCGTGCGGCCGTGATCACGTTCTCTTTCCGGGGTCACGGAAAGTCCGGCGGCCGGTCCACGGTGGGCGACAGGGAAGTGCTCGATCTGGCCGCCGCTGTCGCCTGGGCGAGGTCGCTGGGATACCGGCGCGTCGTTACGGTCGGCTTCTCGATGGGCGGTTCCGTGGTACTCCGGCACGCCGCTCTGTATACGGCTCCGGAAGCCGGTGAATTCGTCGCGGAAGAAGAGCGTGCGCCGGGAGCTGAACGGGTGGGGAGGCGCACTTCGGCGCACGAGGGGCGCGCGGGGGCGCACACGGACGTGGTGGTCGCAGTCAGCGCGCCGGCCCGCTGGTACTACCGGGGCACCGCTCCCATGCGCCGGCTGCACTGGGTCGTCACCCGCCCCGCGGGCCGGCTCGTCGGCCGCTACGGCTTCCGCACCCGCATCCACCGCGAGGACTGGGACCCCGTGCCGCTCTCGCCGGTGGAGGCCGTCCCGCTGATCACCGCGCCCCTCCTGATCGTGCACGGCGACCGGGACCCGTACTTCCCGGTCGACCACCCCCGGATGCTGGCCGGGGCCGCGGGCGACGGGGCTGAACTGTGGCTGGAACACGGAATGGGACATGCCGAGAACGCCGCGGACGAGCAGCTGCTCAACCGCATCGCCGACTGGACGGAGTCGGTGTGATGAATGATGGACAGCCGGAGCACGAGGAAAGGGGTGCCGCCATGGCAGCGGGAACGATCCGCTACTGGGCCGCGGCCAAGGCCGCCGCAGGAACCGCGGAGGAGCCGTACGCGGCGGACACACTCGCCGAGGCGCTCGACGGGGTGCGTGAGCGGCACCCCGGCGAACTGACGCGCGTACTGCTCCGGAGCTCGTTCCTCATCGACGGGAATCCTGTCGGGACGCGCGGGCATGAGACCGTACGGCTTGCCGAGGGCGGCACGGTCGAGGTGCTCCCGCCGTTTGCAGGAGGGTGAACCGCAGACCATGAGTGACAACGACCAGCAGTACCCGAACGACCCGTCGTACGGGCAGCAGCAGCAGCCGTACGGCCCGTCGTACGGGCAGCAGCCGGGGTACGGCGACCAGCAGCGCCCGCAGGCCCCGGGGCAGCAGTTCCACGACCCCGCGTACGGGCAGCAGCCCTACGACCCGGGGTACGACCCGGCTTACGGGCAGCGGCAGTCCGCGTACGGGCAGCAGCAGCCCGTGGCCCACCCGGAGCAGCCCGGTGCCCAGGGCCATGGCGACGAGGGCGCGACCCAGACCTGGCAGGGTCAGACCTGGGACACCCAGTACCAGCCCGCCGTCCAGCCGCAGCAGCCGGCGCGGCAGACCGCCCGCGCGCAGGGCCCTGCCCCCGCCGCCGGTCCGCTGCCGCCCGAGGTGCCGTCCGCCCCCGTGGCGGCTCCGGCCCCGGCACCCGCCGACGGCGCCGGGTTCAGCGCGCCGACCACCCTGGGGAACGCCCGGATCACCGACGCGCAGCGGGCCCGCGCCGAAGGGCGTTCGCCGATCATCGCGCCGGGGATGCAGCCGGCCGCGATCACGGCGGGTCTCGGCCTGCTCCTCGCCCTGGGCGCGGAGATCGGCGCCTACGCGCTGCTCGCCCCCCTGGTCCTGCTCCAGGCCGTGACGGCGGCCGGCTGGTTCCGGCTGAACGGCATGTGGCCCGCCAGGCAGGGCATCGCGCTCGCCTTCGCGGGCGGATTCGTCGCCGACGTCGTCCTGCTCGCCGCGGGCCGGGACAACGCACCCGCAGCCCTCCTCGGGACGCTGGGCGTCTGGGTACTGCTCACCCTCGTCCTTCAGCTCCGCAGCCACGCCGGCGCCGACGAGCGGATGTACGGCCTCACGGCCACGGTCGCTTCCGCCGCCCTCGCCGTCCTGGCAGCCGGACACCTGGCGGCCGTCCCGGACGCGGTGACCGTGGGCGGGATCGCTGTCGCGGTCGCCGTGCTCGCCAGGGCGCTCCCGCTGCCGGGCCCGCTCTCGGTCGTCGTCGCGCTGCTCGCCTCGGCGGGTGCCGGACTGGCCGGCGGAGCCCTCACGGACTTCGGGGCATCCGCCGCGCTCCTCGGGTTCGCCGCCGGTGGCTGCGCGCTGATCGGACTGCGGGTCGCGAGCTACGACTACCCGTCCCGCTTCGTGCACATGACGGCGGGAGTGGCGCTGCCGCTCACGGCCGCGGCCCCGGCCGTGTATCTGATCGGCCGCGCGATCGCCTGACCGGACGGACGTTTTCGGCCGTCTCCCGGCTGGCCCGCCCCCGGCGGGAACCGGCCGGGCATCCCGCTCGTCGATCACCTGGGGTGCCGCACCGCGGCCAGTACGCTCACGTGCTGCAGAGGTCCGGTCGGTCGAGTGGGGGAACAACAGGCATGCGCGCACTGCGAATACTCCTGATCATCGCTGTGGTCCTGGGCGGCGTCTTCGTCGCCGCGGACCGTGTCGCCGTGCACTTCGCGGAGTCCGAGGCGGCTGACCGGGTCGGCTTCGGCGGCGTCGAGGCGGGTTCGACCGACGTCTCGATCAAGGGTTTCCCCTTCCTGACCCAGGTGGCCGACTCCCAGCTCGACGAGGTCGATGTGAAGGTCAAGGACATCCGGGCCAGTGCGGCGGGCCGGGACATCCGGATCAGTGAGATCCGCGCCCAGCTGCGCGACGTGACCCTGGGCGCCGGCTACACGAGCGCGACGGCCGCCCGGGCGACCGGGACGGCCGTCCTCCCGTACGCGGCCCTCACCGAGGCGGCCGACGAGGGTGTCACCGTCGCCTACGGCGGCGACGGCAAGGTCAAGGTCACGGGCAGCGTCCGGATCCCCCTGATCGAGCGCACGGTCACGCGCACGGTGCTCTCCACCGTCACCTTGGTCGACGGGGACACCGTCCGGGTTCGTGCGGACGAGGTGCCGGGTGAGGGCATCCCCGGCCTGGAGGGCCTGGTCAGGAAGAAGACCGACTTCGAGCGGGGCATCGGCGGACTGCCGGACGGCCTGAAGCTGGAGAGGATCGAGGTCGCGCCGGACGGCCTGGAGATCTCGATGAGCGGCGCCGACATCGCGCTCGCCGGCTGACGGCCCGGGCGGGCTCGGCGGCGCGTGGAGGACGGCGGGCCGGGGTAGGGGTCCGTGGAGGCGGACCGGGCAGCCGATCCGGATGCTGAGACGGACTTGTCCGATCCTCAGATCATCGGTGGCCCACGGAGAGTGTCGTCGCGCGCGGGGAGCGGTCTGATCCCCTCCGGGTCTCGCATAACGGACGATCGCGTCTCATCATGCGACACGGCGGTGACATCTCAGCCCGTACCTCCCTACGATCGGACGTATGAAGCGACAGGCGGACCTCACGAAGCGGCGGGCAGTAGACCTGTGCCGCGTCGCCGCCATGCTCTGTCGCACCTTCTGAGCGGGACCCCCTCCCGTTTCCCCGGTCCTTCGACTTCGTCAGGGCCACTCCCGTGCCTTCCGTACGCGCCCCGCCGCAGGCACTCCGCGTACCTCTCGCACACAGCACCACCCCGCCGCAGACTGCCCCGGAGGAGAAACGCATGAGCCGCGCAGACGTTCTGGTCGACGCCGACTGGGTCGAGGCCCACATCGACGACCCGCAGGTCGCCATCGTCGAGGTCGACGAGGACACCTCGGCGTACGAGAAGAACCACATCAGGAACGCGATCCGGATCGACTGGACCCAGGACCTGCAGGACCCGGTCCGCCGTGACTTCATCGACCAGGCCGGCTTCGAGAAACTCCTGTCGGAGAAGGGCATCGGGAACGACACCACGGTCGTCCTCTACGGCGGCAACAACAACTGGTTCGCCTCCTACGCCTTCTGGTACTTCAAGCTCTACGGCCACCAGGACGTCCGCCTGCTCGACGGCGGCCGCAAGAAGTGGGAGCTCGACTCCCGCGACCTGACCGACGCCGTCCCTGCCCGCCCGGCCGCGCAGTACAAGGCCAAGGCGCAGGACGAGTCGATCCGCGCCTACCGCGACGACGTCGTGAAGGCCATCGGCAGCCTGAACCTCGTCGACGTGCGTTCGCCCGACGAGTTCAGCGGCAAGCTGCTCGCCCCCGCGCACCTTCCGCAGGAGCAGTCGCAGCGTCCCGGCCACGTGCCGAGCGCCCGCAACATCCCGTGGTCGAAGAACGCCAACGACGACGGCACCTTCAAGTCGGACGACGAGCTCAAGGCCCTCTACGAGGACGAGCAGGTCGACCTGTCGAAGGACACCATCGCGTACTGCCGCATCGGTGAGCGCTCCGCGCTCACGTGGTTCGTCCTGCACGAGCTGCTCGGCCAGGAGAACGTCAAGAACTACGACGGCTCGTGGACCGAGTACGGATCCCTCGTGGGCGTGCCGATCGAGCTCGGCGCCAACAAGTAATTCCGCAGGACCGATCAGCAGGACCCCGACCAGAAGGACTGAACACCATGTGTGGAGCACAGGCCGGCGGCCCCGACGCTTCGACGATCAAGCCGGGCGAGACGACCATCCAGGGCAGTGTGACGCGCGACGGCGAGCCGGTCACCGGCTACGTCCGGCTGCTGGACTCGACCGGTGAGTTCACCGCCGAGGTCCCGACCTCGGCGACCGGCCAGTTCCGCTTCTACGCGGCCGAGGGCACCTGGACGCTCCGCGCCTTGGTCCCGGGCGGCACCGCCGACCGTACGGTCGTGGCGCAGACCGGTGGCCTCGCCGAGGTCGCCATCGCCGTGTAGCCGACGCGCGCGCATTCGGCCGGAGGGCCGCACCCCAGGGGGTTGGACGCCACCTGGACAGGGGTGCGGCCCTTCGCGCCGTCCGTATGCGATCCGCGCTCCGGGTCCTAGTCTGGAGCCATGTACGCGCGGCGCAGGCGCGCCTATTTCCTGATGATGGGCGGATGCCTCTTCCTCTTCGTGTCCGCCTGGGCGTTCGTACGTCTGTGGTCGGTGCCCGCTGCCGTGGCCATGTGCGTGGTCGCCGCGGTCATCCCGCCCGTCGCGGCGATGACGGCCAACCGGCGGGGCCCGGAGGACCGGTGGTGGGACGACCCCTCGGGTGACCCGGAGTCGGACGACTGGTGGGACGAACTCGACGGCAGGAAGCGCCGCCGGTGATCACGCGGGGCGGTCCTGGTCAGTAGACGAGGGCCTGCGTGCCGTCTGCCATGGCCTCCTGCACGAAGACCTGGGCCCCCGCGATCCGTACGCCTTCCAGGACGTCCTTCTCCGCGATGTCCCGGCGTGCCGCGCACTGCGAGCAGAGCGTGATCCGTCCGCCCGCCAGGATCGAGTCGACCAGATCGGGCAGCGGTGCGGCGTGCGGCAGTTCGAACTCCGCGGCACGACCCGGCAGGGCGAACCAGGCGGACTCGCCGGTCAGCCAGAGCGACACCTCGACCCCGCTGGCGACGGCGACGGCCGCCACGGTGAAGGCCTGAGAGCAGCGCTCGGGGGAGTCGGCGCCGGCAGTCACCTTGATCACGAGCTTTTTCGACATGTATCGAACTGTAATCCTTCGATGTGCAACCTCCCCGGTGACCTGTGAGTCAGTTGTGTGCACAGGTAACGCAACCTGTGCCCCAGGTCTCTTGGGGGGACCCCTTTTGGAACAGAACGACACCATGGGCGACCTGCCTCTCGGCACGCCCGCCGACACCCCGGCCGTCGCGGTGCACCCGCGCCGTCGCGGACGTACGGCCCTGCTGATCGCCGCGGCCGCCCTGATCGGCGTCTCCGCCGGCACGGCCGTCGGCTACGGCGTCCAGGCCGAGCGGCCGCCGACCGCCCTGCCCCCGCTGTCGCAGGCGGGACTCGCCTACCCGGCGAAGGCGCTCCCGGCGGACAAGGCCCCCGCGCCGCTGCCCGCCTCGCAGGACCGCCAGGTGCGGACGGACGGTGATCTGCGCAAGCTGATCATGAAGCGGCCGGCCGGCTGGAGCGACGACGAGGACACGGGCGCGCTGAACGACGGCTGGATGAGCGTGGACGGTTACGCGCGGGAATTCAACGACGAGGGCTCCCATCTCGAGTACCTCCTGGAGTCGGACATCCGCCGGGTCGCGGGCGCTGCCTGGAAGAAGGGCGCGCACCGCGAGGCCGCCGTGCGGCTCGTCCAGTTCCGCTCCGGGGCGCTCGCCGAGGCGTCGTCGTACGCCGACGGCCAGCGCTCGTACATGCCCTGGGAGAAGGACGGAGCCGGCAACGAGGGCGATCCGGTGAAGGGCAGCGGCAGTGGCCGCTACTACCTGTATCCGGTCGCCCGGAAGGCCGGATACATGCCGTTGTACCGGGCCAGGGCCGTCATGCACCGCGGCGACATCATGGTCGAGATCAACGTGTTCGACACCGGGCCGATCAGCAAGAAGGACATCCGGACGCTGGCCGAGCGACAGCTGGAGCTCCTGTGAACGACGTCATACCGCCCGCCGCCGACGCACCCGAAGCCTCCGAGGTGCCCGGCGTGCTCCCGCTTCCCGACGACGCCCCGGCGCGCCCGGGGAAGGTCCGCCGGATCCTGCTCACCGTGCTTCCCGCGGTCCTGGTGATCGGTTGCGTCGGGGGCGCGGCCGCGTACACGACGATCACGGTCGACGGTGCGGACCGGACCGTGGCGACGACGGTCTGGGACGGGGCCGGGCAGCGGCCCGTCAAGGACCCGGCCGACGGCACCGACCGGGGCCGGACCGACACCGAGCTCAGCAAGCTGTTGCTGCCCGTTCCCGCCGACTACCGGCTCGGGCCCGATGTCGAGGAGCTCGGCAACGACGGCGAGGTCAGCGGCAAGGAGGCCACCACCGCGATGAAGCAGGCCAACCGGGGGCTCGCGGGCAAGCAGCGCCGGGAGTTCGACAAGCGGGTGGACAAGCTCCGCGTGCAGGGCCTCGCCGCCCGTTCGTACGTGTCGGACACCAATGACCTGGTCGTGAACACCCAGATCGTGCGGATGAAGGACAAGAAGGCCGTCAGGGATCTCCACACCTTCCGGGCGGAGCTGTTCGACGCCGTCGGCATCTTCCGCGACGGGCCGAAGATCAAGGGTCAGACGCGCAAGGCCACGTGCTTCCTGACGCCGAAGGACAGCAAGAGCGAGATCGAGAACATGTTCTGCACGGCGTACGACGGCGAGCTGGGCATCAGTGTCTCGGCGGCCGGCATCAAGCCCTTCGACAAGGCCGCCGTCGCCGAGCTGCTGAAGGACCAGCTGGAGCACATCACGTCCCCGGGGGAGTACGTATGACCGAGAAGACGGCGGAACCGACCGACGAGGCCGCCCTCGTCGAGGACGTCCCCCCGCTGCCCCTGCCTCCGTTGCCGCAGGACCCGCCGCGGCAGGAGCTCCCGCAGCAGGAACCCCGGCAGGATGATCCCCCGCAGGCTCCGCCCCGGCCGCCGCGCCGGGCGCTGCGGGCCGTGGCCCGGTGGACGGCGGCCGTGCTGGTCCTCGGCGGTCTCGGCGCGGGCACGGTCGCGGGCATCACCTCGATGTCGCGCACCGACGTACCCGGGCTGGCCACCGAGGACGACGGACGTTGGGACTATCCCCGGCTGACCCTGCCCGCCCTGCCGGCCGGCGCGCCGCGCCCGTTCAGCGACGCCAACGCGGCGGAGGTCCACCACGCCGATCTGCGGCGCCTGGTGCTGCCGGCCCCGGCCGGAGCGAAGGCGGACGAGAAAGCCGACGGCGGCTGGGTCACCACCGCGCAGTACGTATCGGAGTACCCGAAGGCCGACAGGGCCGCTCTCGCCCAGCGGCTGAAGGACTCCGCGCTCCGGCACATAGCGGCCCGCGCCTGGACCATGCCGGACGGCACGTCGGTCCGGGTCTACCTGCTCCAGTTCAACTCGGTGGCGTACTCGACCGAGTTCCAGGACCAGCTCTTCGGCAACGAGTCGTACCCGCAGCCGCTCGCCGGGATCACCGACATCGCCACAGACGACGACTGGCCGGCCTCGGGCGGGGTGGAGTACACCACGACCCGCGTGTACACCGAGGCGAAGCCGTACGGTCCGGAGCAGGTGCGGCACGCATACGTGCTGGCAGGTGACACCGTCGCCCTCGTCGTCCACGCGCGCAAGGGTGCGGCGGGCACGGAAGCCGTTCCGTTCCACCAGACCCTGATCCTGCAGAACCAGCTCCTGGGCTGACAGCGCCCGGGGAAACCCCGGCCGCCGTGCCGGGCCCCCACCCATTAGGCTGGGGGCCCGGACGCGTACTGCCGTCGTGTCGTTCGTCTCGAGGAGCTCCCGTGCTTGAGGTTTTCTTCTCCACCCTGCTGGTCCTGGTCTGCGTCGGCGTGCTCGCCTTCGCGGCGGTGACCGTGAAGAAGCTGTACCAGGGCCAGCGCTGACCCTCGCCGAACTCCTTCCGTACACCCTCACAGATCGTCTGAGCAGCTCATGATCGAGATTCCGTCCGACCTCCACCCGGACCTCGTGCCGCTGGCCTTCCTCCTCGGGAACTGGGCGGGCGCGGGCGTGTCCGACTTCCCCGGTGCCGAGAAGTGCAACTTCGGCCAGGAGGTCACCTTCAGCCACGACGGCCGTGACTTCCTCGAGTACGTCTCGCACTCCTGGGTGCTGGACGCCGAGGGCAACCAGGTCAAGCCGCTGGAGTCCGAGTCCGGCTACTGGCGCATCGACAAGGACCGCAAGGTCGAGATCGTCATGGTCCGCGACCAGGGCGTCGTCGAGGTCTGGTACGGCGAGCTGGCGAAGCAGAAGCCGCAGATCGATGTGATCACCGACGCGGTGGCCCGCACCGCGGCCTCCGGCCCGTACAGCGGCGGCAAGCGGCTCTACGGCTACGTGAACAGCGACCTGATGTGGGTCGGCGAGAAGGCCACCCCCGACGTGGAGATGCGGCCGTACATGTCCGCGCACCTGAAGAAGGTCGTCACCCCGGAGGAGGTCGCCGAGATGGCCAGGGGCCTCGGGGACCTGCCGGACGACGGCATCGCCTTCTTCAAGTAGCCGGTCCCGGGCCCCGTTCCGCAAGGAACCCCGGGCCCGTGCCCGCCCCGCCCTACACTGGGGCTGTGGTGAGCACCGACTGGAAGACGGATCTTCGGCAGCGCGGCTACCGGCTGACGCCTCAGCGACAGCTCGTCCTGGAGGCGGTCGACAAGCTGGAGCACGCGACACCTGACGACATCCTCGGCGAGGTGCGCCGGACGGCGGCCGGGGTGAACATCTCCACCGTCTACCGGACCCTGGAGCTCCTGGAGGAGCTCGGTCTGGTCAGCCACGCCCACCTCGGGCACGGCGCCCCGACGTACCACCTGGCCGACCGCCATCACCACATCCACCTGGTCTGCCGGGACTGCACGAACGTCATCGAGGCCGATGTCGACGTCGTCGAGGACTTCACCGCCAAGCTGCGGGGCACGTTCGGCTTCGAGACCGACATGAAGCACTTCGCGATCTTCGGGCGCTGCGCCGACTGCACGGCGAAGGCGGACCAGCGCGGGCCGCAGCAGGACGCCGGCAGCGAGAGGTAGTCCGGGCCGTACGAGTCGTACGCTGGTCGCATGAAGAGCCCCCTGCTGTCCCTGCCCGGCGCAGTCCCCGCCGAGGGGCGCGACGAAGGCGTCGCCGCGCACTACGGCGACCTGTTCCGTGAGCAACGCGCACTCGCCGACGGCAGCGGCCTCGTCGACCTCTCGCACCGCGGTGTCGTCACCGTCACCGGCGATGACCGGCTGGCCTGGCTGCATCTGCTGCTCACCCAGCACGTCAGCGACCTCGCGCCCCACCAGGCCACCGAGTCGCTGATCCTCTCCGCGAACGGGCACATCGAGCACGCCCTGTACCTGGTCGACGACGGCACGACGGTGTGGATCCACGTCGAGCCGGAGACCCAGGGCGACCTGATCGCGTATCTCGACTCGATGAAGTTCTTCTACCGGGTCGACGTCGCGGACCGCACCGAGGACGTCGCCGTCGTCCACCTGCCGGCCGGTTCCATCGCCGAGGCCCCGGACGGCGTCGCGGTGCGCGAGACCGCCCACGGCCGCGACCTGTTCCTGCCCCGGCCCGACCTGGAGGCGTTCGCCAAGGCCAACGGACCGGCCGTGGGCATCCTGGCGTACGAGGCGCTGCGCATCGAGGCGCACCGGCCGCGTCTGGGCTTCGAGACCGACCACCGGACCATCCCGCACGAGCTGGGCTGGATCGGCACCGCGGTGCACCTCCAGAAGGGCTGCTACCGGGGCCAGGAGACGGTCGCCCGCGTCCACAACCTGGGGAAGCCCCCGCGCCGCCTCGTCTTCCTGCACCTGGACGGCAGCGAGGTCCACCTGCCGGGGCACGGGACGCCGGTCCGGCTCGCCGCCGACGGCCAGGAGGGCCGCCAGCTCGGTTTCATCACAACGTCCGCACGCCACCACGAGCTGGGCCCGATCGCCCTGGCGCTGGTGAAGCGGAACGTGGCCGTGGACGCGGAACTGCTCGCGGGTGACACCGCGGCGGCACAGGAGACGGTCGTCGAGCCGTAGAAGCCCTACGCGCGGCCGTCCAGGCCGACCGCCCGTCCGCTACACGTCGATCAGTACGGTGAACGGGCCGTGGTTCGTGAGCGAGACGCGCATGTCCGCCCCGAACCGGCCCGTCTGCACCTGGGCGCCGAGCGCGCGCAGCTGCGCCACCACCTCGTCGACCAGCGGTTCGGCGACCTCGCCGGGTGCGGCCGCGTTCCACGTGGGTCTGCGGCCCTTCCTGGCGTCCCCGTAGAGAGTGAACTGCGAAATGACCAAAAGCGGTGCATTCACGTCCGAGCAGGACTTCTCGCCCTCAAGAATCCGCAGGGTCCACAGCTTGCGGGCGAGCTGTGCCGCCTTCTGCGCCGTGTCCCCGTGAGTGACCCCCACCAGCACACACAGGCCCTCGCCGACGATCTCGCCGACCGTCCCGGACCCCGGCGGATCGTCCGCGGTGCCCGCCACGGCGACGCTCGCGCCGTCCACTCTCTGTATCACTGCACGCATACAGACCAACCTATCTTGGGCTGAACGGGTACAGAGCACCTGCGTGAACACCGTGCGTAGTGGCACCATGCACGATGTCGGTGTGCCGACGCACCGGTCGAGGGGACGGAACATCATGACCACACATGGAACCGGGCCATCACCCGGTGCCGTACCAGTGACGTGCACGGCCGGCAGCCTCCGGCCACCGGTCCAGCGGAACGGTGCTTCGACCGGCCTGTCGCCCGTGACGCCTCCCGTGCAGCTGCCCGGGGCCGTGTCCGTACCGGGGCAGACGGCGGGGCAAGGCCTCGCCTCCGTACGCCCGCAGGCCGAGTTCGGCGGGGTGCGGCTGCCGGAACTGCGCACGCTGCGCCGTGACGCCCAGCGCGACGAGGCGGACCTCAGTTACGTACGCCGTCTGGTCCAGGGCAGGATCGACATCCTGCGGGCCGAGGTGGCGCGCCGGGCGGGCCCCGAGTCGCCCGTCGTGGACAGGCTGTCGGAGATCCTCGCCGACACCCCGTCAGTCCACCGCTCCTCGGCCCGGCACGTCACCCTGACCACGCCGCGCAGCGACGAGTACCGGCAGTTGGCGGCGGACACGCTCGCGGAGGTCGGGCTGTCCGATCTCGACGCCCGTACGGACGAAGAGCTGCTCACCGCCATGGGACGGCTCGTGCGCTACGAGCGGCAGGTCTCCAGGCGGCGTCACCGGCTCCAGCGGACCGTCGACGATTGCAGCGCGGAGATCGCCCGCAGGTACCGTGACGGAGAAGCACAAGTAGAGGACCTGCTCGCCTGAAGCGACCCTTCCGGGGGCGGGTCACGCCCGCCTCCCGGAAGGCCACCCGCCCCATGACCTCCTCCATAGCCCCGTCACCGTCCTCGTCCCCCGCGCACCCGGTCCTCGCCGAGGTCGTGCGCTCCGGGTTCACCGAGGGACACCACCGGGGATCGCTGGTCGTCCTGGCCGCGGACGGCAGCGTGGAGCTCGCACTCGGCGCTCCGGCGGCACCGGTCTTCCCGCGCTCGTCGAACAAGCCCATGCAGGCCGCCGCGATCCTGCGCGCCGGGCTGGACCTCTCGGGCGAGCGGCTGGCACTGGCCGCGGCGAGCCACTCGGGGGAGGACTTCCACCTCGACCTGGTGCGCACGATGCTCGCCGAGCACGGGCTGAAGCCGGACGACCTGCAGACCCCGCCCGACCTTCCGCTGGACCCCGTCCAGGCGGAGACGTACCTGGCCGCGGGCGGAGTGCGGGAGCCGATCACCATGAACTGCTCCGGCAAGCACGCCGCGATGCTGGCGGTCTGCGTACGCAACGGCTGGGACACCGCCACCTACCTCGACCCGTCCCACCCGCTGCAGCGCCTGGTCGGTGAGGTCGTCGCGGAGTCGGCGGGCGAGCCCGTGGCGGCGCTCGGCACGGATGGCTGCGGAGCCCCGCTGATGGCGATCGGCCTGGTGGGGCTGGCCCGCGCCTTCCGCACGTTCGTGCTGGCGGAGCCGGGTTCGGCGGAGCGCAGGGTCGCGGACGCGATGCGGGCGCACCCGGAGTACGTCGCGGGCACGCGGCGTCCGGACACCTGGCTGATGCGGGAGGTGCCGGGCACGCTCTCCAAGATGGGCGCGGAGGCGGTGCAGGCGGTGGCGCTGCCGGACGGCCGGGCACTGGCCTTCAAGATCGACGACGGTTCCACGCGCGCCCTGGGTCCCGTGCTGGCCCGCGCGCTGGGCCTCCTCGGCGTCGACGCACCCGTGGTGTCCCGCATCGGGAGCGCCCCGCTCATGGGCGGTGCGGTCGAGGTGGGGGAGATCCGCGCGGCGTTCTGAGCGGCTCGGCGCCCTCGCTCCGGTCCCTGCGCGCGGGGCCCGCGAAAATGCGGGCGACACGGCGAGCGGCTTCTGCCTAGCGTGGCGGGCATGAGCCTCGATCCGCGTACCGTGACCGCCGCCGAATACCCCGACTGGCTACGCGCCGTGGGGACCGGGTTCCTGCGGGCGCCGTCCGTGCCGGGGGAGGAGGAGGTCGCGGTGCGCCTGGCCCACACCGATCTCGCCCGTACCCAGGGTGTGTTCGACGCGGGGCGTTGTGTGGCCACCTTCCGCTCGTTCGCCCAGGAGCTGACCGTCGTCGGCGGCGCGACGGTGCCGGCCGACGCGATCACGGCCGTCACGGTGACCCCGACACACCGGCGGCGCGGGCTGCTCAGCCGGATGATGGCGGCGGACCTCGCGGCGGCGAAGGAGCGCGGCGACGTGGTCGCCTCGCTGATCGCCGCCGAGTACCCGATCTACGGGCGGTACGGATTCGGGCCCGCCGCATGGGCCGCCGAATGGGAGATCGACGTGCCCCGGGCCGGGTTCGACCCGCGAAGGCGGGTCCCGTCCGACGCGGACGGCGGCCGGATCGAGCTGGTCGGCGGCGCGGACGTGCGCAAGCTGGGCCCCGAGCTCCACGGGCGCCTCGCGGCCAGGCAGCACGGTGTGGTGTCCCGGGACGAGCGCTGGTGGCAGCGGAACACCGGCGTGGACGTCCCCGCGTTCGAGACGTGGACGGAGCCGTTCTGCGCGGTGTACCGGTCCGCGGGCGGGGAGACGGACGGGCTGATGGCCTACCGTGCCGACGACCGCTGGGGCGACGGGAAGCAACCGCTGAACAAGGCGACGGTGGCCGGCATGATCGCCGTGACCCCGGCGGCGGAGTGGGCCCTCTGGGAGTTCGTTTGCTCCATCGACTGGATCACCACGGTGCGCTCGGGCCACCGCGCCCCCGACGACCTGCTGCCACTGTTCCTGCCCGACCCCCGCGCCGCCCGCCTCGTGACGCTGGCCGACTTCCTGTGGCTGCGGGTCCTGGACGTTCCGCGCGCGCTGGAGGCGCGTACGTACGGCTGCGAGGGCGCCCTGGTCCTGGAGGTGCGCGATACCGCGGGCCTTGCCGGCGGCCGTTTCCTGCTGGAGGGCTCGCCGTCCGGTGCCTCCTGCACCCCCACGACGCGGGAGGCCGAACTCACTCTGGACGTGTCGGAGGTGGGGACGCTCTACCTCGGCGACGAGTCGGCGGTGCGGCTGGCCGCGCTCGGGCGGCTGGACGAGCACCGGGCCGGTGCCGCGCTCTCGGCGGACGCGTTGTTCCGGGCACCGCGGCGGGCCTGGTGCCCGGACGTGTTCTGACCGGCCGGCCCGGCAGCGTCCTTCAGAGGCGCGGGAAGCGGAACGCGCCGCCGCCGCTGCCCATCTGGAGCCAGAGGTGGCCGGGCTGCTCGACGAGACGCAGGGCCACGGCGGCGCACCCCGGACAGCGGCCGGTCAGGCCCGGCTCCGGGCCGTAGACACGCAGCTGGGCGAGTGAGCCCGTCAGCCCGCAGTCGGGACAGCGCCGCCAGGCGGTGGTCGGGTCCGTCGTGAAGATCTCGGACAGCGGCCCCGCCAGGGCGTTGCCGTCGCGGTACGAGGGGAACGGGGTGTTCATGCGTGCCTCCGGATCGGGTGGTGTCGCGGGGAGCGGGCGGGTGCGGCGCCGGACGGTCTTCACCCGAAGCGCTCGGTGCGGATGCGTCCGGGCGTGTGGCCGGCGTCGATGAGCAGCCCGGCGGCGTGTTCCACGAAGCCGGTAGGCCCGCACACGAAGCACAGGGTCTCGGCACCGGCCGCTGCCCGTGGCGGCAGGTCGTGGGCCTCCATGCGGCCCGGCGGACGGGACGAGCCAGGTGGTGCCTGCCGGCTGTGGACGAGGTGGACGGTGGTGCCGAGGTCCCGGGTGGCGGCGAGTTCCTCGCGGTACCAGACCTGGGCCGGGTCGCGGACCGAGTAGACCAGGTGCATGGGGGCCGTGGAGTGGTCCCGGTGGTCGCGGACCATCGCCATCAGAGGGGCGATACCGCAGCCGCCCGCGACCAGCAGGACGGGATCCTCCTGCTCGGGGCGCCAGACGAACCAGCCGCCGAGCGGCCCCTTGACCTCGACCTCGGCGTCCACGGGCAGCTCCCCGGCGAGGTAGGGGGACACCTCGCCGCCCGCCGCGGCCTGCACGCCCAGCTCGATACGGGTGCCCTTGCTCGGTGCGGCCAGCGAGTAGCTGCGTACCGCCTGGTAGCCGTCGTCCGCGCTCAGGCGGACGTCCACGTGCTGCCCGGCCAGGTGGCCGGGCCAGTGGGGCACGTCGAAGTGCAGTGACCGTCCCGTCGCGGACAGCTCCCGGCGCGCGACGAGCCGGGCGTTCCTCCAGGGGCCCATGGCTCAGTCGCTCCAGGTGCGCTGCTCGCGCCAGGGGTCGCCGTAGTCGTGGTAACCGACCGACTCCCAGAAGCCGGGTTCGTCCTGCGGGGTCAGGGAGATGCCCTTGACCCACTTCGCGGACTTCCACAGGTAGTGCTGGGGCACCAGCAGCCTTACGGGACCGCCGTGTTCGGGGGACAGGTCGTACCCGTCGAAGGTGTGCACGAGCCAGGCCTTGCCGTCTGTCAGGTCCTCCAGCGGCAGGTTGGTGGTGTACCCGCCCTCGCTGTGCACCAGCGCGAAGTCCGCCGAGGTCTCCACGTCCTCGAGGAATGCGTCCAGGGAGACCCCGCGCCAGGAGGTGTCGAACTTCGACCACCGCGTCACGCAGTGGATGTCGACGGTCAGGTCCTCCTGGGGCAGCGCCATCATCTGGTCCCAGTCCCAGGAGTGGCGCTGTCCGCTCTCCGTGGTGATGCCGAAGTCCCAGGTCTCCGTGAGCACCCTGGGGGTCGGGCCTGCGGAGAGGACCGGGAAGGACTCGGTGGGGTACTGGCCGGGTGGCAGGCGCCCCTCGAAGCGGTTCGTGCGCCCGTGAAAGCCCGGAGAGAAGTTGTCCACGATGTGCTCACCCTCGCTTCGGAGCCCCGTGCGTCCCGGACCTCGGGACGTCCGGTCGTCGCCTGCTTCCATCTTCCGCGCCTGCGGGGTACCCGCATCTCGGCGGTGTGCCGAGCAGCTGCCGCACTCACTCCATGCGTACGTGACGCCACGGTTCCGGCTCTCTCCCTCCTGCGCAAGGAGGAGCTGATCGTCACGCGGCAGGGCAGCGGTTCGCCAGCCGTCGTGTCGGAACGCGTGCCGACGACAGGCCGCCGGATCGCGGTCGGCAGGCGGATGTCACCGCGTCCGCGTCCTGAACAGCACACCGGACAGGGCCACCGCCACGGCCCGGATTCCCGCCGCCCACGTGAGCGCGGTCCAGGGGGCGGTGCCCACCGGCTGGCCCAGCAGCAGCCCGCGCAGGGTCTCGATGGCCGGGGTGACCGGCTGGTGGTCGGCGAACCCGCGGAGCCAGCCCGGCATGCTGTCGACCGGGACGAACGCGCTGCTGGGAGGTGGCCGCAGCCGGCTCCGCCTTCGCCCAGCTGGCGGACGGCCTCAGCCCTGTGCCTCGATGAGCCCGAACGGCTCGTGCAGGTCGGCCGGTTCGCGGAAGAGCACTCCGGTCATGCCGAGGGCCTCGGCGGCGTCGACGTTCTCCCGGCGGTCGTCCACGAAGAGACACCGGGCAGGGTCCGCACCGGCCCGCGACGCGGCGATCCGGTAGATGGCCGGGTCCGGTTTCGCGACCCCCTCCACCGCGCTGCTGACGACGTGGTCGGCGAGGTCCGTGAGGCCCATCGCGGCCAGGTCGTCGTGGAGCCGCGCCGTCGCGTTGGTGACCAGGACCAGCGGCACGCGGGACCGCACCCGGCGGAGCAGGGCGACCACGGCCTCGTCCGCCCGGAAAGGGGCTTCGGCGAGCGCGCGGCCCAGCTCCCGCGCCTTCTCGGAGCCGATCGGGCCGGCGAGTCCGAGCGCGACGGCCTCGATCCACTCGTCCTCGGATATCCGGCCCAGGAGGAACGGGAGATCGACGGCCGGGGCGTACGCGATGTCCTCCGTGGTCCCCTCGGGCAGGCCCGCAGCCCGCTCCAGTGCGGCCACATGGGCCAGGTCGTAGAAGCGGATCACGTTGTCGAGGTCGCAGAGGACGGCGTCGTAGGGCGGCCGGAGTCGCTTCACCGTCGTCATTCCCCGGCCCAACTGCTGCTCGGGCAGGATCGCGGATGCCTCCCGGTCGGTGAGGGACCGGGGGGGGCGGGCCCGCTCGGGTTCCCGGTGGTGGCGTTCATGGGGTCAGGGTAGGGGCGCGTGCGGCGCCTGTTCGACCGGTTCGGCGGGCCGGGGCCATCCGCCCGGGCCAGGTGCTCGAAGCGGGACGGAGCGGGCCCTACGAGGTTCCGGGGCGCCGCCCGCGCCAGGGCGTCCGAGGCGGCGGCGCAGACCCGACCGGACGCGTCGCGGGCGCTCCCGCCTCGGGTCCGCGCCGCGACTGCCGCTCTCCCAGGGGCGGTCGGGCGAGAGCAGCGGAACCCTGCGCTCGGCCTGCGCCCGGATCTCGTGGTGGGCGTCGTGCGCGGTGACCCGGAAGGCCTCGTCGTAGGCGGCCATGGCGGCGGTGACGGCTGCCCCGGTGGTACCGCGCCGCCGGACATGGGAGGCCAGCTACGCGAAGAAGCCCGTCACGGCGACGAGCGCGCCCGCGAGGATCAGGAGCGGCAGGAGGTCACTCATACCGCCGACGCTACGGGAACGGTGGCGCGTCGGTGAGGGCCGGTCCCGTCGGGCGTGCGGGTTCCGTCCGTCCGCTCACGCGTGGATCTCCCGCAGCAGATCGCCGTGGTCGCCGTACGTTCAGCGTGTGGGGGTAGGGGCGCGTTGAATCTCTTCCTTCGCTTCGCGAATCGCAGAGTTCGTCCACGTGAGCCGGTCGCTGGCAGCCCCCCACTACTCGGTGATACCGTATAGTGGTACTCGGTGCTACGCAGTACCGCTAGGGCCGAGGAGGACTCGCGATGGACGACCTGACGGAGATGTTGAAGGGCACGCTCGAAGGGTGCGTGCTCGAAATCATCGGCAGCGAGGAAACCTACGGCTACGCCATCACCCGTCAGCTGAACGAGCTCGGCTTCACCGACGTCATCGAGGGGACGGTGTACACCATCTTGCTGCGGCTGGAGAGGAACAAACTCGTCCAGGTGACGAAACGGCCATCCGGAGTGGGTCCGCCGCGCAAGTTCTACGCGCTCAACGCCGCCGGACGCGAGGAACTGGCGAAGTTCTGGACGAAATGGCAGTACGTCTCATCACGCATCGACAGGCTCAAGGAGGGCGGGAGATGAACTTCTGGGAGACCATCACCGGCAGCGATCTCACCAGGGAATGGAAGGCGTTCGAAGCCCGGGCCCAGGCCCTGCCGGACGACCACCGGGCGGCGTGGGGAGAGATCAACGCCCACCTCCTTCCCCATGGGGACTTCACCAGCCGCAACTTGATGCCGATCCTCGATGCCGCACTGGGGCTGCTCGAAGAAACGGCGGCGGACGGGCAGGGCGTCCACGAGGTGCTCGGCGACGACATCCGGGGCTTCTGTGCGGCGCTGGCCGGTGGAGAAGGGGCACGAACCTACCGAGACCGATGGCGCGAGCAGCTGAACAGGAACGTCGCGAGGAAACTGAACCGGCTGGGAGGCTGACGTGGGCATCCAGGACATCATCGAGGGCAAGAAGCAGTGGCGGGCGCACACGGCTCGGGTCAAGGCGCTCCCGCCGGACTATCAGATCGTCTACAAGGAGATGCAGAAGTACCTGTTCAAGGTCGGACCGGTCGACCTGTCCGACGGGCCTCTGCTCCCCGGGATCGTCGACTTCTTCGAAGAGGGCGTCGCTGCGGGCAAGGGGGTCCTGGAGCTGATCGGCACGGACGTCGCCGCGTTCTGCGACGACCTGGTCAAGGACTCACGCACCTATGCTGCCGTCTACCAGGAGTCCATCAGCAGGGAATCCGGCGCGGCGGAGAAGTAGCACCCGCCGTCTCCTGCCCGTGGGCGCAGCCCGCACGCGCGGTCGGTTCGCCTCGGCGCAGTGCGAACAGGCGCGGACCGACCGGGCGCCAAAAGCCGCCGCAGACCCTGTCCACCGAGGCGATCGAGCCGGGTGGTGAGACCTGACCCAGTCCTGCCCATGCCCTCGGCGAGCAGGTATCCGGCGGCGGGCCGCTCGACACGCTTCCCCCAAGACGACATGGCTGATGTGCAGTCACGGGAGTCACTCAATCCGAGTACCGAAGCAGCTTCCACCCACGCTGCGCAGTCGATCGAGCGGGTGCCCGTCCCGTCCGCTACGCCTTCCCACCGGCCTCCAGAGCGGCGCGCTCCAGGCGGTCCCGGTGCTTCTCCCAGTACGCGGGGTCGCCCGGCGGCATGCTGTCGTTGCCCTCGCTCATCCCGACGGCTCCGTCCAGGAGTTCGCGGACGATGTCGGCCTGGCCGGCGTGCCGGTGCGTATCCGCGATCACGCGGACCACGGCGTGATGCACCGTCACCTCGGCGCGGTGTTCGGGCCACCACGGCACCCTGCCGACCGTGTCCAGCGCGAGCGCCTCGATCGTCGCGTCGGCGTGCGCCCACGCCCGGTGGTAGAGGGCCACGATCCGTTCCCGCGACTCCTCGGGGGTGGCCCACATGTCCGCGTTGGGGTCGGCGCCCGGCTCGGCCCAGGGCAGCGCTTCACCGGACGGGCGTCCGAAGGTGTCGCCGAGATAACCCAGTTCGATGCTCGCCGCGTGTTTCACCAGGCCCAGAAGATTCGTCCCGGTCGGGGTCAGCGGGCGGCGGACGTCGTACTCGGAGAGGCCTTCGAGCTTCCACAGCAGCGCGTCGCGGGCCGACTGCAGATAGAAGTGCAGGTCGGCCTTGGCATCCGGTGAGGTCATGGCGTCCAGTCTGCCGCCCGTGCGAACTCCGGGCGCGGGCTTTTCGGTGGGCCGCCGTACCGCTGTCGCCGACGGGTATCCGGGCCGCTCCCGTGCGAGGGAGCTGACCGCTGCCGTCGGGTCGGCCGGACCGGTCCCGCCTTCGCCTGCCGCTACACCGGGGCAAACCTGGACAATGACCTCAGAGTCGTCGCCGACGCAGGCGGTCTCTCCGGAGCGATTTGACCCACTACCGCCAGGATCCAGGAGTGGTTCACCCAGAAGCTGAACGGAAAACTCCCCAGGTCACGGGCATGCTGATGCGTTCGTTGGCCAGAGGTTCAGGACTGCCGCTCAGCTGACGAGTGCAAGGGTGACGTCGTGGTCGAGGGCCTTGAGGCGGCTGATGAAACTCCCGCCGCCGCAGCTTTTCAAGGCCGTTCGGTGCTTGTCCGGGCCCAGTCTTACGCCTCCGCCGGGGTGGCTGGTCGTGCCGCGTATCGGTGACGCATGGCGTCACTGGCTGCGGGACCTGCGGTGAAGACGTAGTTGTCGCTGTCGTCGAGTCGGCGGCCGGTCTTGGCGTCGACGACGACGGGTTCGACTTCCTCGCCGTTGTGGGCGTCGATGAGGATCATGCTGCGTTCGGCCGGTGTGAGGCGGGAGTTGCCCCACGCGGCCAGGGCAACGATCACCGGTCGCAGGGAGCGCCCGAGTTCGGTGAGGACGTACTCGTGGCGTACGGGGTTGGTCTGGTAGGGCCGGCGCTCCAGCAGCCCGTCCGCGACGAGGGTCTTCAGTCGGGTGGTGAGCATGCTGGAGGAGATGCCCAAGCTCTCCTGGAACTGGTCGAAGCGGGTGTAACCGTCGAAGGCGTCATGGAGGATCAGCAGCGTCCACCACTCGCCGACGTGTTCCACCGTCGTGGACAGCGGGCACTCCCGGTCCTCCAGTCTGATCCGGCTTGCCACGGCGACCATCCCCTCAGTTGCTGCTAAAGTCGAAGTTAGTAGCTTCCATTTTAGCAGTAACGACGGGAGTGGTGCCCTCCGCGCCCGCACCCGGGAACGGAGCACACCATGACCACACCACTCAGCGAATCCCTCGAAGGCCGACGCGCTCTGGTCACCGGCGGCACCAAGGGCACCGGAGCCGCCATCGCCCGACGTCTCGCCCAGGCCGGCGCAACCGTACTGGTGACCGCCCGCAGCCGCCCCGACGACGTCGAGGAGAAGACGTTCATCACCGCCGACCTGTCCACCGCCCAGGGCACAGCCCACGTCGCCGCCGAGGTGGACGCCCGCGTGGGGGGCGTCGACATCCTGGTCAACACCCTCGGCGGCTCCGAAGCGCCGGCCGGAGGGTTCGCGGCGCTCGGCGAGGACGACTGGGCCAGGGAGCTGAACACCAACCTGCTTGCCGCCGTCCGCCTGGACCGAGCACTCCTGCCGCACATGATCACCAAGGGCAAGGGGGCCGTCGTACACGTCACGTCGATCCAGCGCCGCATGCCGCTGTGGAACGGCACCCTGGCCTATGCCGCCGCCAAGGCTGCCCTGACCACCTACAGCAAGGGCCTGGCCAACGAGGTCGCCCCGCGCGGCGTCCGCGTCAACACCGTCTCGCCCGGCTTCGTGCAGACCTCGGCCGCCGACAACCTCGTCACCCGGATCGCCCACGATGCGGAGATCACCCAAGAAGCGGCCCTGGGCCGGCTCATGGACTCGCTGGGCGGCATCCCGCTGGGCCGTCCCAACCGGCCTGAGGAGGTCGCCGAGTTGGTCGCCTTCCTGGTTTCCGACCGCGCCTCCGCCATCGTCGGCGCCGAACACGTCATCGATGGCGGCACCACCCCTACCGTCTGAACCCGCCACCACCCCAAGGAGGGTCATGTACGACAACCAGCCCCGCACCAGTGCCCCGGACACCCTGCCCGAGGCCATCACCCGCTACCTGAAAGCGCACCGCGCCCACGACAACGCCACCGCGATCACGGCGTTCACCGAACAAGCCACGGTGATCGACGACGGCAACACCTACGCGGGCGCCGAGGCGATCGAGGCGTGGCTCAACCGATCGGCCACCGAATTCACCTACACCATCCACCTCACCCACGCCCAGCAGACCGACGCCACCCGCTACATCGCCACCCACCACCTCGAGGGCAACTTCCCCGGCGGCACCATCGATCTGCGCTACCAGTTCACCCTCCGCGACGGCCTCATCGAACGCCTCGTCATCGAACCCTGAGTGCCCCACGCAACCCGTTGCCGCCTGTGCGAGAAGGCCGCCGCGTCGAGACCACGGCAGGATCGGATATTGCTCTCCGCCAGCACACGATGCTCGAACTCGACCAAGGCGCCAGCCCAGGACAAGCAGCGCAGCGGTTTCGAGGATGTCTGGGCGACGGTCACCGGCCGGTCAGGGACGTGGCGGAGACCCTTGCGCGGGACGCGGCCGGCGCAGCAGTTGGGGTTCGCGGAGCCGATGATGTCCTGTCCCGGATAACTCTGGGCAGGGTGATGCTCTGATCTGCGGAGCCTACGGTTGTGCAGGACAGGCTGACGGTTGGTGTCCCGCTCAACCGTAGGCAAGCGCGGTCGTTCACCCGCGGAGCCGGGCGGGCAGGCGCCGTACAGTCGGTTGCGAGGTGTCGGCTGCCATGGGTCGGGGTGTCGACTCGACCCTCCTGGCCTGTTGGGCGAGTCGGTACTCATCGGCTTCACGAATGAGTTCCTGAGAGCGGATCCGGTGCAACTCGAAGTGCATACCGCTCGCTCCTACTGCTGGAGCTCCACAACGTCGGCGACCACGCAGCTGACGTTGTCGGGGCCGCCGGAGCCATTGGCGAGTGCGATGAGTTCGCGGACCGCCTGCTCGGGCTCACTGATCTCGGAGAGCACCCGCCGGATTTCTTCGGTCTGCACGACGGTCGACAGGCCGTCGGAGCAGAGCAGATATCGGTCTCCCGGCTGAGCGTCGTGAAGCCGCATGTCGGGGGTGCCATCGACTCCCTGGCCCAGGGCTCGTATCAGCAGCGCCCGCTGGGGGTGGGAGACGGCTTCCTCCGGGGTGAGACGTCCTTCGTCGACCATCGATTGCACCATGGTGTGATCGTGGGTGATCTGGAACAGCTCTCCGTCGCGCACGAGGTAGACGCGGGAGTCGCCGATGTGGACGAGGGCCAGCTGTGAGCCGGTCCAGAGCATCGCGGTGAGCGTGGTGCCGGCTTCTTCGGGTGATGAGCTGGATCCAGCGACACCGTTGACGGCCTGTTTGGCTTGCTCGATGGCGTCTTCGAGGACGTTGAGGAGATTGCCCGCCGGGATGCTGTCCGTTTCGAGGCGCTTGAGCGCCTCGACGGCGGCCGCGCTCGCTGGGGCTCCTGCGCTGCCGTAACCGTCGGCGACGGCGAGCAGGCGGGACCCGGCGTAGGCGGTGTCCTGGTTGCTCTCGCGGACAAGTCCTGTGTCGGAAAGGGCGGCGTAACGGATGCCCAGGGGCTTGGTGGTGGCAGACATGGCGGGGTCCTTCCAGGACAGATGGTTGATGAGGAAGGAAGCGAGGTCCCGCCGCGCGGCGGTGTCGGCCTCGACCTCGGCCCAAAACGCGCGGATCTCCTGGGTCGCCGCAGCTGATTCCAGCGTGTTGACGTGCTGGATGCGGGCCAGGGGCATCCCCAGGCGCCGGAGCCAGGCGACCAGCCGGGCCTGATCCAGTTGTTCCGGTGCGTAGAGGCGATAGCCGCTCACCGGGTCGACGCGAGCGGGGGTCAGCAGTCCGAGCTCGTCATAGAGACGCAGCGCCTTCGGCGACAGGCGGGACGCCTTCGCGAACGTCCCGATGGTCAGCAACCCCATGCTCGTTCCTCCTCATGCCAGGCACGTCGCCTGGCCCCCTGATGCTGTGGGCTCCCCCAAGGTGAAGGTCAACCAAGCGTCCTCATCAGCCCGTCCGACGGTCTCCCACTCGTTGGTTCAGAGACTGCCTGATCAGCTGAGGACTCCGGGCCGGCGGGCTGGCTCAACGTGGGTGTGGGTGCTTCCCTGGCAGCAGCCCGCCGCCTCGGCGAACACCTCCAGCAGACGAGCAGGGATTTGACTGCTGAGGCGAGGAGACGGGCTTTTGGTAAGGCTCGTAAGGTGTTGGCATGTGGACCCAGCACATCCAGGCTCTGTAATCACGAGGCGTTGAGGGCGATGCCGTAGGGCGTCGCCCTCCTTGGCGTGCCTGTTTACGCGATCCATCTCCCTTGTGCCGCCCACACCGAGGCGGCGAGATGCCGGGCCTCGTTCTTCCTGAGACGGCGGCTTTTGAGAGCGCGTGCAGGCACGGTCCCTTCCCTTCACCGTCGCCTGGAGTGCCTCGTGCCTGCGTTGCTTCCCCCTGCCCTCGAACGATTTCTCGACTTGCTGCGCTGCCCGGTGTGCCGCGCCTGTCTCCGACCCGACCGTGGCTCACTGCGCTGCCCGGAGGGCCACGCCTTCGACATCGCCCGTCAGGGCTACGTCAGCCTGCTGACGGGCATCCGCGCCACCAGCGGTGACGACGCAGCCATGGTTCAGGCCCGAAACCGGTTCCTGCCCACCGGCAGGTACGCCCCTGTCCACCAGACCCTGACTCGTATGACAGCCGACGCCCTGCCTGGTCAAGGCACGGTCGTAGACGTCGGATGCGGCACCGGCTACTACCTGGGCGGCGTACTCGATCAACTGCCCGGCACCCGCGGCCTGGGGCTGGACACGTCAGCACGCGCCCTGCGTACGGCAGCCCGAGCTCATCCGCGGGCTGCTGCGGCGAGCTGGGACGTCTTCCGCCCCTTCCCTCTGGTCGACCAGGGGGTCGATGTCGTGCTGGACGTGTTCGCCCCGCGCAACCCGTCCGAGTTCCACCGAGTGCTCCGTCCGACCGGCCGGTTGATCGTGGTGCGCCCCACCGAGCGGCACCTGGCCGAGCTACGGGGCCAGACTCCCGTGATGGTCACCATCGACCCGGACAAGGAACAACGCCTGCAACAGGCGCTGGACCCCTACTTCCAGGCCGCCGGTACCCAGCACGTCGAATACACCACGCCCCTGACCAGGCAAGAAGCCATCGACCTGGTGGGGATGACACCGAGCGCACGCCACTTGACCCCCGCGGACCTGAGCGGCCACGGCTGCCTGCCCAGTCGGGTGACCGTCTCCGTGCTGGCCACCTCCTACCAGCCTCGGTAACCACGGGCGGGCGGATACGCCTGCTGAACCGGCGAACCAATGGGCGCGCCTGGCGCCTCACCTTCCTGGCCACTCGGGCAAGCTGGGGCGTCCATCCGCTGGCCGTCCTGATCTCTCAGGCCATCCGACAGCCGGAGCGGTGGGCACTGCCCTCGCGGGCAGGTGGCTCTGGTGGGCTGGTTGCTGCGCAGATCAGCCGGGACCCGTTCACTTCACACTGCAGACCCGGTGGGAAATCGCAGATGGACCGGGAACGGACATCGGCGCTGTCGGACCGGATCGACCGGCGTCATGAGGTGGAACACTTTTGCAAGCAGCCGCTTGCAAAAGTTAGCAAGGGTCGGCAGTATCGAGTCATGGCATCACTCAACGTCGGCAATCTCGGCGAGTACCTGCGTGAGCAGCGGCGTACCGCGCAGCTCTCCCTGCGGCAGCTCGCCGACGCCGCCGGAGTGTCCAATCCGTATCTCAGCCAGATCGAGCGAGGTCTGCGCAAGCCGAGTGCCGAGGTGCTGCAGCAGGTCGCCAAGGCCCTGCGGATCTCGGCCGAGACGCTGTACGTGCGGGCCGGGATCCTCGACGAGCGGGAGCGGGAGGAACTGGAGACGCGGGCGGTCATATTGGCCGATCCGTCGATCAACGAGCGGCAGAAGAACGTTCTTCTGCAGATCTACGACTCCTTCCGCCGTGAGAACGGATTCGATGTCGCGCCCGACACCGACGCCGGGATCCACGGTGCCGCCGCCGCGGAGAGCAGAATCGACGCGGAGAGCGGTGCCGGCGACGCGAACGACACCGGTACGGACGACCGCGGCCCCCGCACGGCCGGCGGCAGTGATGCAGACCCACCCCTGAACTGACTTCGATGATCCGGGAGGACCACAGTCATGGCCATCACCGATGACCTGCGCAAGACCCTCATGGACCCGACCCCCCTCTACTTCGCCGCCGGCACGGCCGATCTCGCCGTGGAGCAGGCGCGCAGGGTCCCGGCTCTGCTCGACCAACTGCGGGCCGAGGCGCCCGAGCGGATCGAGGCGGTGCGCAACACCGACCCCAAGGCAGTCCAGGAGCGGGTCACCACGCAGGCCAAGGAGGCTCAGGCCACCGTCCAGGCCAAGGTGAGCGAGGTCTTCGGGTCGCTGGACACCGACCTGAAGAAGTGGGGCGAGAGCGCTCAGGACCTCGCGCTGCGGAGCGTGGGTGTGGCCGCCGAGTACGCGGTCCGTGCCCGTGAGACGTACGAGAAGGTCGCCGAGCGCGGTGAGCTGACCGTGCGCACCTGGCGCGGCGAGACAGCCGACGAGATCGTCGAGATCGCCGCCGTCGTGGAGGCCGAGCCGAGGGCGGTGCCGAAGCAGAAGTCCGAGACCGCCGTGAAGGCGACGCCCGCGAAGTCCGCGCCCCCGGTGAAGCCGGTGTCTCCCGCGAAGCCGGTGTCCCCCGCCGCCAGGAAGCCCGCGCCGAAGGCCGCCGAGTCGAAGGCCACGCCCGCCGCGCAGGCGAAGAAGTCCGCCGCCGTGCGCAAGCCCGTGGCGAAGAAGGCCACCCCGCCGTCCGCGAAGTAGCCGAAGCGGTTCCGGGCTATCGGAAGAACGGGCCGGGCACCTTTGAGGGTGCCCGGGTCGTTGTCCCGGTACCTTGGCCGCGAGGGCTCATCCATTGATTAGGCGGTGCTCACCGTGTTGCTCGAAGCATTCGGCTCGATCCTCCAGCTGCTGTACCTGGCCATGCTCGTCCTGGCCGTGGTCGCGCTGGTCTTCGCGGTGACGGCGCGCGAGGACGCGTACCGCGCCGCGGACAAGCAGAAGAAGTCCTTCTGGCTGATCATCCTCGGGGTCACGGTCTTCGTGAACCTTGTCATCCCGATCCTCTTCCTGCAGATCGCGGGTGTGGTCGCGTCCATCGTCTTCATGGTGGACGTGCGGCCGGCGATCAAGGCGGTGTCGGGCGGCGGCCGTCGCGGCGGTTCGAGCAGCGACGGGCCGTACGGCCCCTACAACGGCGGGCGCTGAGCGCCTGCGGGCGAAGTCCTACCGGGGCGGGAGCGCATGGCGCTCCTGCCCCTCCGGCGTATCAGGGCCTCGTCGCGTTCCAGGAGCAGGACCGCCACGTCGTCGGTCAGCTCGCCGCCGTTCAGCTCCTGCACCTGTGTGACGGCGGCCTCCAGGAGCGCCTCTCCGCCGAGGCCCTGGGCCAGCCGCCCGTTGACCATCGCGACCATGCCGTCCTGGCCGAGCCGCTGTGTCCTGTCGAGCCCGACGCGGCCCTCGATCAGCCCGTCGGTGTACATCATGAGGCTCCAGGAGCCGCCGAGGTCCACCTGCCGGCGAGGCCAGCGGGCGTGCGGCAGCAGCCCGAGCGCGGGGCCGCCGTCCTCGTAGGGGAGCAGATGCGCCGCCCGGCCCTGGCGGGCGATCAGCGGGGCGGGGTGGCCAGCGATGCACAGCCCGGCTCGGCGGCCGTCGGAGGCGATGTCGACGGTGCAGAGCGTCGCGAAGATCTCCTCGCTCTGCCGCTCGTGCTCCAGCACCTGCTGCATCGTGGACAGCAGGGCGTCGCCGCAGAGCCCGGCGAGGGTCAGCGCACGCCATGCGATGCGCAGTTCGACGCCGAGCGCCGCCTCGTCCGGCCCGTGTCCGCAGACGTCGCCGATCATCGCGTGGACCGTGCCGTCGGGTGTGCGCACCGTGTCGTAGAAGTCGCCGCCGAGCAGGGCGCGGCTGCGGCCCGGACGGTAGCGGGCGGCGAAGGAGAGGTCGGAGCCGTCGAGAAGTGGGGTGGGCAGCAGCCCGCGCTCCAGCCTGGCGTTCTCCTGGGCCCGCAGGCGGGACTCGGTCAGCTGGTGCTGCGCGATGTCCGCCCGCTTGCGCTCGACGGCGTACCGGATGGCGCGGCTGAGGAGGCGGCCGTCGAGCTCGTCGCGGAAGAGGTAGTCCTGGGCGCCGACGCGTACGGCTTCGGCGGCCCGCTCCGCGTCGTCCTCCGCGGTGAGCGCGAGGACGGCATGGCGCGGCGCGACGCGCAGGACGTGCTTGAGGGTCGCCAGCCCGTCGGGCTCCGTGCTCCCGCCGTCGCGTGCGCCGACGGGCGGGTTCGCCGATTCGAGCTCCAGGTCGAGCAGGATGCAGTCGACGTCGTCGGTGAGCAGCCGTTCGGCCTCGGTGAGGTTGCGGGCGGTCCGGACGCGGACCCGAGCCCCGGTGGTCGACGACAGTTCGGGGACGGTGAAGGTGCCCGCAGGGTCGTCCTCGATCACCAGCAGTGTGAGGTCGGCGCCGTGAGTGGTCTCCGCAGCGGGAACTGCGCGTTGCTGCGGTACGGGTACGGGCATCGGTTCGGGTTTCCTTCCCTCCCCCCGAGGGCGCGGCGGGACGACGATCGACGACCCGCCGACGGGGACGATAGCGGCCCGCGGCCGCTGAACGGAATGGCGCCGGGCGATCTTCCGGTGTCATATGCGCGGCCATAAGCCGCGTCCTGCCACGGATCCGGCGTGATGGGCGCGCAGGAAACGGACATGGGGTCATGACAAACATCACGCGTCGCACACATGATCCGCGCACCGCCGTCGGGCCGCGATGCGGTGTGTGTCACGCGGCCCGCGGCACCGGCGGCCCGCCGGGTCCGGCGTCTACTTGTCGGGGCGGACCACACCGAGGATCTGCATCGAACCGGCACCTGCGAGCGTAACGTTCCTGCCGGGCCGAGGGGCGTGCACGATCGAGCCGTCGCCGACGTACATCCCGACGTGACTGGCGTCGCTGTGGTAGATGATCAGGTCGCCGGGGCGCATCTGCTGGATGGGGACGCGGGGCAGTTGGCGCCACTGCTCCTGGGACGTCCGGGGGATCGGCCGCTTGGCCGCCGCCCAGGCCTGTGAGGTCAGCCCCGAGCAGTCGTACGATCCCGGGCCCTCGGCTCCCCATACGTAGGGCTTGCCGATCTGAGCGGTGGCGAAGGCGAGCGCCGCCTTGCCGCTCGCGCTCGCCTCGCGGTTGATGTCGTCGAGCGCGCCGGAGGAGAGCCAGGCCGCCTGGGCCGTCGACGCGGCGTCCTTCTCCAGCTGGAGGAGCCTGGCCTGCTCCTCCTTGGCGAGCCGCGACTCGATCTTCTTCGCCGCCTCTATCTGCGCGTTGATGCTCTTCTTGGCCTTGGCCTGCTTGACGCGGCCGGCTTCGAGCTTCTCCCAGTTGAGGTTCGCGTCCTGGGTGTACGTCTCCAAGTCCTCCTGTGCCTGCTCCAGTTCGGTGAGGATTCCCTTGGTGGCCTGCTGGCCCTGTCTGGCCTGGTTGATGCCGTCCAGGAAGAGGTGCGGGTCGCCGCTCAGCACGAGCTGCGCGCCCGGGGGGAGTCCGCCACTGCGGTACTGCTCACGGGCCTGCGCGCCCGCCCTGTCCTTCAGTTCGGCGATCTTCGTCCGGCCGTCGGTGATCGCCTTGGTCAGCTCGACGATCTCGCCGGACTGCTTCTCGGCCTGCTCCTCGGCGAGGTTGTACGCGTCCGTGGCCGCCCCGGCCTTGCGGTAGAGGGTGTCGATCTCCTGCCGCACCTCTTCGAGGGTCTTGCCCCCGGCGGTCGGCGCCGTGGCGGTCGGCGTCGGCTCGGGTACGGGGGCGGCCATGGCCTGGACCGGCGCGGTCAGCAGGGCCAGTGCGCAGACCAGAGTGATCGCGGCAGTGGCACAGTGGCGTCGGTTCACAAGCTCCCCCTCCGGGCGAATGGCAACGAATGCCATATCGCGCACATGTGACTAACCGTCAGTAACGTTTGAGTGACGACGCGATCGTGCCATGTTGCCCTGTAAAGCAACAGAGGTCCGCGCCGCCCGGCCCGTCAAACAGGTGACGAACGGTGATCCACCGGGGTTCCCGGATCCGGCCGAGTTCCGCCGACTGCCGACTGCCGACCGCTGATCACCGTCCGCGCCGGATCATCTGCCCCGGACGGGCCGCAGTGCGGACCGGCGCGGTTCAGGGCGGGCCGGGCCGCAGTGCGGACCAGCGCACCGTGATCTCGCCCTGTCGCCATCGGCGTACCCCGTCCGTCAGGGGCCAGTCGGCGGAGATCGCGCGGGCGGTCGCGATCCAGCGCTGCCGCGCGCCGAGCGAGGCGTACGGGGAGGCGGTGGCCCATGCCCGGTCGAGGTCGCGCAGGAAGGCGTGGACCGGCTCTCCCGGGACATTGCGGTGGATCAGGGCCTTGGGGAGGCGCTCGGCGAGGTCGGATGGGCGGTCCAGGGAACCGAGGCGGGTCGCGAAGGTGACCGTGCGCGGCCCCTCGGGGCCGAGCGCGACCCACACGTGGCGGCGGCCGATCTCGTCGCAGGTGCCTTCGACCAGCAGGCCGTCCGGGGCCAGCCGGGCGCACAGCCGCTGCCAGACGGCGGCTACCTCGCCCTCGTCGTACTGGCGGAGCACGTTGGCCGCCCGGATGAGGGAGGGGCGCCCGGCCAGGGGGATCTCGAAACCGCCGTGGACGAAGGTCAGGCCCTCGCGCTCGTAGGGCCGTGCCGCGGCGACCCGCTCCGGGTCGATCTCGACGCCGGTGACACTGGTGCGCGGCTCGGCGGTACGCAGTCGCTCCAGCAGTTCGACCGCGGTCCAGGGGGCGGCCCCGTAGCCGAGGTCGACGGCGACCGGAGCGTCGCTGCGGCGAAGGGCCGGGCCGTGGGTGGCGGCGATCCAGCGGTCCATGCGGCGGAGCCGATTGGGGTTGGTGGTCCCGCGGGTCGCGGTGCCGACAGGGCGCTGGTGCATGGGAGGGAGCGTATGCGAAGCACCGACGGGCAGCTGTGCCACGAGGGCGGGAGCCGCGGCGCGCCGACCGGATCGTAATGATTTGGCAAAGCGGAAATGAAAGGACCGGTTGCGCTGTTCTGGTCCCCGACGGGGTCGTGTGCCCCGTACGTGTCATGCCCCGAGCGAGGAGGAGCGGACCGTGAGCCAGTACGTCTCCCGGCTCGGCAGCGGCCGTGCGGCACCCCGGATCCGCTTTCCGGGCGGCTTCGCGGGCGGCCACCGCAAGCCGCGCCGCGTCGCGATGCTCTCCGTCCACACCTCGCCCCTGCACCAGCCCGGTACGGGCGACGCGGGCGGTATGAACGTCTACATCGTGGAGCTGGCCAGGCGTCTCGCCGCGATCGGCATCGAGGTCGAGATCTTCACCCGGGCCACCACCGGCGGGCTGGCCCCGACGGTCGAGATGGCCCCCGGGGTCCTGGTGCGCCACATCGACGCCGGGCCGTACGAAGGCCTCGCCAAGGAGGAGCTGCCCGCCCAGCTCTGCGCCTTCACGCACGGCGTGATGCAGGCCTGGGCCGGCCAGCGCCCCGGCTACTACGACCTCGTCCACTCGCACTACTGGCTCTCCGGCCAGGTCGGCTGGCTCGCCGCCCAGCGCTGGGGGGTCCCCCTCGTCCACGCCATGCACACCATGGCGAAGGTCAAGAACGCCGCGCTCGCCGAGGGAGACACCCCCGAGCCCGCCGCACGTGTCATCGGCGAGACCCAGATCGTCCACGCCTCCGACCGCCTCATCGCCAACACGGCCGGGGAGGCGGACGAACTCATCCGCTTCTACGACGCGGATCCGTCCTCGGTCGCGGTCGTTCACCCCGGGGTGAACCTGGACCGCTTCTGCCCAGCCGACGGCCGCGCCGCCGCTCGTGCCCGGCTGGGGCTGCCCCAGGACGCCCTGATCCCGCTCTTCGCCGGGCGCATCCAGCCGTTGAAGGCCCCGGACGTGCTGCTGCGCGCGGTGGCCGTGCTCCTGGACCGCGAGCCCTCGCTGCGCTCGCGCATCATCGTCCCCGTGGTCGGAGGCCCCAGCGGCAGCGGTCTCGCCAAGCCCGAGGGGCTGCAGAAGCTGGCCGCGCGGCTGGGCATCGCGGACGTCGTCCGCTTCCACCCGCCGGTCTGCCAGGACCAGCTCGCCGACTGGTTCAGGGCGGCGTCCGTCCTGGTCATGCCCTCCTACAGCGAGTCCTTCGGGCTCGTCGCCATAGAGGCCCAGGCCGCCGGCACGCCGGTGATCGCCGCGGCCGTGGGCGGCCTGCCGGTGGCGGTCCAGGACGGGACCAGCGGCTTCCTGATCCCGGGCCACGACCCGGAGTCGTACGCCCAGGTGCTGGGCCGGTTCGCCGGAAGCCCCGAGCTGGCCGGACGGATGGGCACCGCGGCCGCCGCACACGCCCAGTCGTTCGGCTGGGACGCGGCGGCGTCGGCGACAGCCGACGTCTACACAGCCGCGATGCAACACCGGCGACGCGCCCGCTCGCACAACAACTGAGCCGCCGCCCACGCCCACGTCCTCGCCTCCGTCGAACCGGCCGGCTGTCGCACCGCGGCCCGGGCTCAGGGCGAGCCCTGTCGTAGGCTCGGACCATGGCTGACGTATCCGGCGGGACAGCAGCGGCGCAGGTCATCGAGGCGACGCTGAACGACGCGGAGCTCGAATGGGAGAGCCCGAGGCCCGGCGACTACGTCGTAAAGCTCCCCGGCACGCGGAAGCTGTCCACGACCTGTTCCCTGCGCGTCGGGCAGCACTCCCTCTCCCTCAACGCGTTCGTCATCCGCCACCCGGACGAGAACGACGCGGCCGTGCACCGCTGGCTCCTGGAACACAACCTCCGTCTCTTCGGAGTGAGTTACGCGATCGACCAGCTCGGCGACATCTACCTGGTCGGCCGGCTCCCGCTGTCCGTCGTCACGGCCGAGGAGCTCGACCGGCTGCTCGGAGCGGTCCTCGAAGCGGCAGACGGTGCCTTCAACCCGCTGCTCGAACTGGGCTTCGCGAGCGCGATCCGCAAGGAGTACGCCTGGCGGGTGGAGCGGGGTGAGTCCACCCGCAACCTGGACGCCTTCACACACCTCACGCAGCGCCCTTCCTGACGGGCCCGCGCTCCGGTGCCTCGGGCTCCTGTGCGGCAGCGACCGCCCCACGGTGCCTTCACAGGGTGATCACAGCAGAATCACGATCATGTCCCGTGGCCTCGCGGAACGATCACCGGGCAGGTGCCCGATCGTAGAGTGTTCCGTACCGCGACGACCCTCCCGAGCAGGACCTAAATGCCTTCTGGGGAAGGGACGTTGCTCCTCCGTGTCGAGAGTTGAACAAATCATGCGCGCCACCGTCGTACGCCGAACCGCCCTCGCCGCCTCCGCCGCGTGCCTCGCTCTGCTCGCCACCGCCTGCGGTGGCGCGGACTCCGGCGACAAGGGCGAGAGCGCCGCGCCGGGCGCCAAGGACGACGCGGGGAAGCCCGCGGTCAAGGCCCTCACGACGGCCGAACTGGAGAAGGCGTCGCTGGAACAGGGTGATGTCGCCGGGCACAAGATCTCCAAGACGGGTCCGGAGGACATCGCGGCGCCCGAGGCCGTCACCGTGGACAAGAAGGAGTGCGAGCCGATCGGGTTCGCGTTCTACGGCGTGAAGCGAGGCGCCCCGGTGGGCAACGCCGGGCGCAAGGTCGTCGAGGAGCCCAAGAAGAAGAAGTCCGCGCCCGGGGACCTGAAGGACGCCATGGATGGCGCCCTCGACATGACGTCGTCCCTGGTCACGCTCGCCTCGTACGACGGTGACGGCGCCGAGAAGAACCTGGCCGAGCTCCGCGAGTCCGCCGCCGCGTGCGCGACGGGCGGGTTCACCCTGTCGATGAAGGACACGAAGCAGACGATCACCTCGCTGACCGAGGAGAAGGTGACCGGTGGCGACGAGGCCGTCGCCTGGAAGGTGCAGATGGGGAAGGGCGAGGAGGCGGTCCCCTTCAAGCTCGTGAGCCTCCGCAAGGGCGGCACGGTGGCCACGTTCTTCTCCTTCAACCTCGGTGCGACGGGCGAGAAGGCCGACTTCGACCAGCCGACCGCGGTCATCGACGCGCAGGCCGGGAAGCTCGGCTGATCCTGAGCTGTGAGGCGGGGCGGGGGCGGGCAGGGGCGGGGGCGGGCAGGACGGCTCCCGCCCTTGCGCAGTCCCCGAGGCTGGGCGCGTCGCCGGGAGAGCGGCCGGCCTAGCGGACGGGCCTACGGCAGGGGAACGAGCCTGACAACGGTGACCGTCAGCACGGTTCCGGAGACGTAGTAGAGGACGATGGCCCCGCCCACCGTCGCCTCGCGCCGGTCACGTTCGAGCTTGACGGCGCTGGAGGCGTGTCCATAGGGATCGAGGCCGACGGTGCGCGCCATCTCGCCGCGGAACGAGTCGCCGTCGCGCATCTTGGCCAGCGTGTCGTCGGCGGGCGGGGCGTATGAGATGCGGAAACTCAAGCGACGTTCCGCCTCTCGGCCTCGTCCTGGGCCAGCCGGTCCAGAATCTGCTCGGCCTCGGGATCGGGCACGGACTCGAGCATCCAGTGACGCATCACCGCCTGGATCTCGTGCACCCCCGCGTCGTTGATCGCGCGGTCGAACTCCGCGCGTCTCTCCTCGGGGAGCGCGGCACGGATCGCCGGGATGCTGTTGGGTACCTCGACCTCGGTCCCGCCGACGAAGGTCCTCAGACCCGAATCCGCAGGTAGTGGCGTGCTCGCGGGCCGTCAGCGGTCAACTTGCGTAATCCGGGGTGTTGTTGGGTTTGCGGCATGTCGGTGTTCT